>NZ_JUEI01000114.1:0-34939 GCF_000802655.2 Paenibacillus sp. IHB B 3415
TCCGCACAGCAGGCCGGAATACAGGCAGGTAAGCCCATCGACATCCTCAAAGTCGCCCACCACGGTAGCAAAACCGCCACCGGCGCGGACTGGCTGACCTTCTGGCATCCGGCAGCGGCGGTAATCTCTGCGGGTGTGAACAACCTGTACGGCCATCCGAACGGCGATGTACTAGACCGGCTAAAAGACGCAAATACAGAGGTATACCGGACCGACCAGCATGGCGAGATTCAGTTCAGGGTGGGTAAGGAAGCGATAATAATGAGACATAAGCTTAATATGAAGGATACGGAATAAACTATTTACGATGAACAAAAAAAATACATCAAACCCTTTTGCATTCCTTGGGTACGTCACCTTTATGCACCCATGTGTCGACCATTTGATTAAAGAAGTCAGGCCTCGCCAGAGAGACCCCATGTCCAATGCCAGGGATGATCACGCCATTACAATTGGAGCTGGCAGCAACAAGATCCTTAGCGGATTGCTTCATCACAGCTTTTTCTTTCTCACCTACTGTAAACAGTATCTTGCCTGTGGCCTCACTGAAACCGGCTGGAATAGTGAACGTCATATTCTCTTCCAGCACTGCGATCAGGGCGTCAGGCTGCATCCGGCAGCTTTCTGCATAATATCGTTCAAAGTATTCATCGCCCAGATATAGTGTCTTAGCTTGGAGCCTGGAGAACCATCTCTGTTTAATTAAAGGGAAGGTTAGTCTGACTGCCGGTCCAATCCACTTTTTAGCGTACGACATGGGTCTGACCAGAGCACTGTTTATTATGGCAAAATCAATGAGCGCAGGTCTCAGGCTTACCATCTGGACAGCAACCTGTGCACCTAAAGAGAATCCGACCAGGACGACTTTCTTTCCGCCTGCTTGTTCTCCGATTATTTGGATTAATTGTTCTGCACTGCTTTGAATTGAAAATATAACGTCATCATTACTTAACCCGTGTCCAGGCAAGTCTGGAACCATGCAATGATAATGGGCGAAATATTCCACTTGTCTATCCCACATCCAGCCGCTCACTCCGCCACCGTGCAAGAATACCATCAGATAAGATGCGCTTTGATCTCCATACTCCTGATAATGCATAACCAAGCAAGCTCACTCCTCATTGGAAAAAATTCACTCCTACTGGTACGTTCCCGGCAAACACTAAGTCTCAAAAAAAGCACCCGTCAGCTTGTCTCTCAGCTGGCGGGTGCCTTTCTTACATAAAACATAATAGATTGAACTTGGAAAATAAAAAATTAAGGGATGAATGGCGAAAGAGAAGTTTGGAGCTGTAGGAGCGGTAGCGTCCGCCTTTGTCACCGGATTTCCACCGCGAGCAGCGGTATTAATCAAGAAATGTGGGGACAACAGCGGCCGGAAGTCCAAACATTCTCTGTAGTCATGACTATCCTAGGATAGAGAAATTACAAGTTCAATCTATTTAAAACCGGAAATCCTCATCCCGCAAAGGCTCCACGTTCATCGCACGGACGTAGCCGTTGCCTTTTTTGGAGAAAAAGTCATGCTGCTTGGTGTGGGTGCTGATTCCGTTCTGGACGATCGGGTTGATCTCTTCCTCTTCGAACAGCGGGTCCAGCCCGAGGTTCATCATCGCCTTGTTGGCGTTGTAGCGCAGGAAGGCCTTCACTTCATCTACAAGCCCGATCTGGGCGTAGATTTGCTCGGTATACTGCTCCTCGTTGGCATGCAGCAGACGCAGCAGTCCGACCAGAGTCTGGTAGACATCACGCTGATCGTCTTCGGACAGCTCCTCGAAGATCTCCTGGGCGAGCACGCCGACGTAGACGCCGTGGATGCTCTCATCCCGCAGGATCAGGTCGATGATCTCGCCGCTGCAGGTCATTTTGCCCTGGCCGGCCAGATAGAGCGGGTAGAAGAAGCCGCTGTAGAACAAGTAGCTTTCCAGCAGAACAGATGCAGCCATTGCCAGATAGAGGTCTTTGGGCGACTCAATCTTCTTGTAATATTCCGAGATGGTCTCTGCCTTGAATTGCAGGAACGTATTGTCCTCCACCCAGCGGAAGATGCCGTCGATCTCCTCGGTAGAAGCCAATGTTGTGAAAATACTGCTGTAAGACTTGGCATGGATCTGCTCCATCATCCCCATGAAGCCGAGGACCGCCTTGCGCTGCAAGCCGTCCACATGCTCCATAATCTGCGGCATGCCTACGCCGCCCTGGATGGTATCGAGCAGGGTCAGTCCGCCCAGCACCTTCATATAAGAGTCCTTTTCGATCTGGCTCAGCGTGAGCCAGGACATTTTGTCATCGGATAATGGAATTTCGTCGTCGGTCCAGAACTGCATAATATTCTGGTTCCAGAACATCAGCGAGTAGTCGTCGTCGGGACGATTCCAGTTCACGGCTTTGATTGCGCTCATAATGATTTATTCTCCCTTTCTGTACCTGTGCCCGCTCTTAGATGGAGCAGGACAGGCATTCCTCGACAGACAGTTTATTGGTCCGGGTGTAGTACAGGGATTTCAGCCCTTTGTGTGCCGCATACAGGTAAGAGCGGGCCAGCTCACG
This sequence comes from Paenibacillus sp. IHB B 3415, assembly GCF_000802655.2. Taxonomy (NCBI): domain Bacteria; kingdom Bacillati; phylum Bacillota; class Bacilli; order Caryophanales; family Paenibacillaceae; genus Paenibacillus; species Paenibacillus sp. IHB B 3415. The sequence continues at coordinate 2,551 of NZ_JUEI01000114.1, forward strand.
GGTCGTTACATCACTGTTCACATGCAGGACCGTTGAGATACCCTGGTCGATATGAGGCTGAATTTCCGCAATCAGGTCAATCACCTTGAACTGGTCCATCTGGTACGCGGATTTATAGAAGAATACATTGTCCGGACGCAGGTAAGGCATCGGATAATAGGTGGTCGAGTTGGCATAGGTGCGGGTCTCGATCTGTTCTACAATCGGCATGACGCTGGACGTGGCATTCTGGATGTAAGAGATACTCGCAGTCGGCGCAATCGCCAGACGGTAGGCATGGTACAGGCCGTTCTTCATGACGTCATCACGCAGCTGCTTCCAGTCCTCGGTTGTAGGAATGTAGATACCCTGGAACAGCTCCTGCGCTCTTGCAGTAACCGGATGGTAGTCCGTGGTCAGGTAGCGGTCGAAATACACGCCGGACGCATAATCGGATGCTGCGAAGCCATGGAAGGTCTCGCCAGTCTCAGCCGCGATCTGCATACTCTTTTCAATCGAATGGAAATTCATCGTCATGAAGAAGGTCCGGGCGAAATCGCGGGCCTGCTCACTCTCATAAGCAATCTTGTTCTTGGCCAGATATCCGTGCAGGTTCATTACGCCCAGGCCGACGGAGTGCATCTCCTTATTCGCTTTGGCCACGCCAGGAGCATTGGAGACCGTAGTCATATCACTGACCGCAGTCAATGCCAGCATCCCTTCATGTACGGATTCACGGATCTTGCCGTGCTCCATCACATTCACGATATTCAGCGAAGCCAGGTTACAGCTAATATCGCGGCGGATGGCATCCTCTTGCCCGTAATCATTAATCTCCGAAGTCTCCTGCAACTGGAAAATCTCTGTGCACAGGTTGGACATCTTGATCTGGCCTATATTACGCAAGGCGTGGGCGGCATTGGCGTTGCTCTTGTTCATAATATACGGATAACCCGATTCAAGCTGAATCATGGCAATTTTGGTCAGCATGTCGCGTGCGCTCATGGCGATTCTTTTCTTCACTCGCGGATCGGCGAGCAGTGTGTCGTACATCACGTCCAAATCCATGTCATCCAGATGCGTTCCATACGCCTGGAATACAGTATAAGGGGCGAATACATGCAGCGGCTGATTATCCTGCGCCAGCTTGTAGAAGCGGTTAGGGACGATCAGGCCGATAGACAACGTCTTCAGGCGTGTCCGTTCGTCGGCGTTGATCTTCTTGCTGTCCAGGAATTCGAGTACATCCCAGCCAAAAATATTATAATAAGCCGCGCCCGAACCCTTGCGCTGACCCATCTGGTCCGCGTAGGAGAAGCCGTCTTCCATGAGCTTCAGGACAGGCATGATGCCCTTGGCAGCATCCTCGACACCCTTAATCGTCTCGCCGCGCGAGCGCAGCTTGGACAGATTGACCGCAACACCGCCGCCGATCTTGGACAGCTGCATGCAGGTGTTCAGTACATAGTTGATCGAATTGAGCGAGTCGTCCATCTCCAGCAGGAAGCAGGAGACCATCTCACCGCGGCGGCTCTTGCCGGCATTAAGGAAAGTCGGCGTAGCCGGCTGTAGGCGCTGCTCCATCATCGAGCGGGCCAGCGTGCGGGCCGTCTCAACGTTGCCGCGTCCCAGATGCAGGGCCACAACAGCTACGCGGTCCGGGTAATGCTCCAGGTACTGCTTACGGTCATTGCTTTTGACGGCATAGTCTGTGTAGAACTTGGAAGCCGCCATATAGGAAGGGAACTGGAAGTTATATTCGTGGGCAATCCGGTAGACGTCCTCCATCTCAGCTGCGGAATAACGGTCATACAGGTCCTCGTAGTAATCATTGGCAATCATATAATCGATCTTCGCTTTGGTAGTTGTGAAAGTCAGGCTGCGCCGCTCCACATCCCGCATGAACTCGGCTACTGCCTCCTGGTCCTTATCCAATTGGAAAAAGCCGCTTTCGTCTCTCTTCATCAACATGTTGTTCAGTTCAATATGCCGCAACCCGGTCCACCTCCTGTTTTATGCGCTGTACATCACCAAATGTTCCCGACAACTCAAACTTGCCGACCACCGGTACGTTGTAACGCTGTGCAATTAAATCTGCGCTGTGCGCGTATAGCTCACCCCAGTTTTTGTTGCCGCTCGCGGCGATGCCTTTGAGCCTGGAATGGTTCTTCTCTAAGAATGAGGATACCTTCTCTGGAATCTGTCCAAATCCGGTGGTGTATGTAACAAGCACGTAAGGCTCGTCGATCGTCATATGCTCTTCGATTTGAACAGCGGGAAGCTTCAGCTTATTGATGAACCTTCTAACGTTGCCGGTCTTGGAATCGTAAGCAATCAACATGGTCCCTAACCTCCTATAACATTAGCTCTTTCTACTTGACAAATGATGATGGGCCATTTCACTAGATTTATTGGCTTTTCTATTATATACACTATATTTAGTAACGTTTAATCATTTTACTACCATATATTGAAAAGTCAATAGACCAACCGGTCCTTCTAACCCCCTGATTTACTGGTTAAAAAGGGATAAAACCAAGCCCCGCCTGCATTCTATTCTCTTATAATTTATTAGTATTTTTTTTAAGCATTTTTGTGCGCCGGTGTCCGGTAAGAATTGAGCCCTGTAGAATGGGAAGTTGCCCATTGCAGCCGCTGACGCTCAGCCAACCGGTACCCGGACAAATGTGCAGACCAAACCCCCAAGCGATAAGCCGCTTGGGGGTTGTTGTTTTTGTAGAGCAGAGCCTGGCGAAGATAAGCTGCAGCTTGCTGGGTGCTGGAGCAGGTGAACGTACGCAGGTGAGCGCACCGTCAGCAGAGTGAGGCGGACTGAGAAGACCTTATTTACCGGAGAAACCCTTTTCTGGGACTTAAGCGGACTGAGAATTCGCTATCTTGTTCATTTGAGCCTGAAACGGGCTGTCGCAGGCCAATTAACGGAATCTGAGTCCGCTTAGCCGGCAAATCTGCCTGATTTGGACGAATAGCGGATTTTCAGTCCGCATGACTGGCTGAGGTTCCCCGATGGGCTATAGGGCTATGATAAGCCCCGCCAAGCACCCGGATACTCACATCTATTTGTATATTATTCCCCGTGTGAGCAGCGCCGTTCACGAACTCATAATATGACTCCGGCTCTCCTCCAGCAGCTCGGCATAATATCCTCCCCGCTGCCGCAGCTCACGGGGATGTCCGGATTCGGCGATCCGGCCTTCCTTCATCGCAATGATAAGATCTGCTCCGGCAATCGTAGACAGCCGGTGGGCGATGATCAGCGTCGTTCTGCCGCTGGCGACGTTGTCGATCGCCTTCTGGATCAGCTTCTCTGTATACGTGTCGATGTTAGCGGTGGCTTCATCGAGCACGAAGATCGCCGGATCATGGGCGATGGCCCTGGCGAAAGAGATGAGCTGCCGCTGGCCGGCAGACAGGGTGCCGCCCCGCTCAGTGACCGGGCCCTCCATCCCGCCGGGAGAGCTCATCACGAACTCTTCCGCGCAGGAGGCCTGCAGCGCTTCCAGCACGTTCTCCTCGGCAATATCATCGCCAAGGGTGATGTTGTCGCGGATGGTGCCGGAGAACAGGAAGACGTCCTGGAGGACAACGGAAATATTCCGCCGCAGATCATCCAGCCGGATATCGTTCACATTGACACCGTCAATCAGAATCTCGCCTTTCTGCACGCGGTAGAAGCCGTTGATCAGACTGATAATTGTAGTTTTGCCTGCACCGGTCTCGCCGATGAAGGCGGCGGTCTGCCCTTTAGCAATCACGAAGCTTACATCCTTCAGCACCCAGTCGGCGTCGTTATAGGCGAACCAGACATGGCGGAACTCAATGGTTCCATGCAGGCGGTCCATCGATAAGCCGCGATCCGGCTGCTCCAGGCGGTCCTCCTCACGGATCAGCTCATAGATACGCTCTGTGGATACGAGGGCAGACTGTATGGAGGTGTACTTGTCGGCCAGGTCGGAGATGGGGCCAAAGAACTGCTTGATGTACGTCGTGAACGCAAACAGCACGCCGATCTGCAGGTTGCCGCCGGAGATCCGGCTGATGCTGTACCAGACCAGAATGGCTACGGCCAGACTCTGGAACATATCCGAGGCGGGCTTCAGCACACTGTTGAGCCGGACCTGAATCAGGGTGGTTTTGAAATATTCCCCGTTCAGCTTCAGGAATTGATCCTCCTTTTCCTTTTCTGCGCGGAAGCTTTGGATAACCCGCATCCCGGAGATACTCTCAGCAATGAACCCGTTAATTTGTCCAATATAATGCTTCATATGGAAGAAGTTCTTTTTGATCCGGTTCTTAATGAAGAGAACCAGGAAGGCCATCACCGGAATCACGGTAAAAGAGACCAGCGTTAAGGAAGGGCTGAGCAGCAGCATGGCGTAGATGATCCCCAGCAGCAGCAGGACATCCTTGACCAGCGAGATGACCACATCGGTGTATAGCTCGCTGATCTCAGCTGTGTCGTTGGTGGCCCGGGTAATCAGCCGTCCGGAGGAGGTCCGGTCCAGATAAGGCAGGGGGAGCCGTTCAATGATGGAGAATACTCTAACCCGCAGCTCATGGATCAGGCTCTGTCCCGCTTTGCCGGCAATCAGCGCCTGAAGATACGAGAAGATCCCGCCAGCCGCGGCTACGGTCACATACAGCAGGGCTAAGCCTCCGATCGAATTCAGTCCGCTCTGAGCGGCGCCTCCGATCAGGAAGTGGTCGATCACGCGCTGCAGAATCAGCGGCTGGATCAGAAAAGCACCATTTACAATCACCACGCACAGACAGGCAAGCAGAAGCTGGAACTTGTAAGGGGCAGATAACCGCAGCAGGAGCCTCACTGCACCAGCTTCGGATTTGTCCCGTCTAGCAGACCTCTCCTTCTTCAAGCTGTTCGGTATAGATGTCATAATACATGCCTCCTTTCTGCAGCAGCTGCTCGTGGGTGCCCCGTTCGGCAATGCGCCCTTTATCCAGCACGATGATCTCGTCGGCTTCCATGATGCCCGATACCCGGTGGGAGATCAGGATATTGCTCTTCCCCTTGCGGGTCTGCCGCAGGCTGTTCAGAATCTGTCCTTCCGTTACCGCATCAACCGCTGACAGCGCATCGTCCAGAATCAGGATTGCCGGTTTCCGGATCAGTGCCCGCGCGATTGCGAGCCGCTGCTTCTGCCCGCCGGACAGGTTCACACCGCGTTCACCCAGCAGAGTGTCATAGCCGTCCGGGAACGCCTCGATACTTCCGGCAATTTGGCTGAGCGCTGCGGCATGCTGCATATCCTCATCCGTATAGCCGTCTTTGAACAGGACAATATTGTCCTTCACGGAGGCGGCGAATACGAAGGTATCCTGCGGCACAACACCGAGCCCCTCCCGCAGCGGGTCCAGGGCATAATCGTTGATATCCCGCCCATCGAGCAGAATGTGCCCAGGCTCCACGTTGAAGAAGCGGAAGAGGAGGGAGGCCAGGGTGCTTTTGCCGGAGCCGGTCCTGCCGATGATTCCCAGCGTGTGTCCTTTTGGCAGAACGAGTGAGATCTCACGCAGTGCCGGAACATCGGAACCTTCGTAATAGAAAGTCAGCTGGCGCAGCTCCATAGCTCCTTCCGGCTGAATAGGGACAGCGTTGGGGAGATCCGTGATTTCAGGCTGAACCCGTAGAATATCATTTAATCTTCCGAGTGAAGCCAACCCGCGCTGAAAAATCGTCACGATCCGTCCGATCGACACAATGGGACTTACAATCAGACTGAGGTAGCCGTTAAAAGCGACAAAGTCACCAATGCTGATCTCCCCCCGCAGCACCATCCGGCCGCCAAACATCAGATTCATGACAAAACAGACGGCGAAGCCGAATTCAATCATCGCAGGAAGGGCGGCGGAGACTTTGATCAGATCCAGGTTGGCTTGCTTCATCCGGCTGCTCAGCTCACTGAATTTCTCCATTTCCGAGCGTTCCTGCACATAAGCCTTAATGACGCGGATGCCCGAAATGTTCTCCTGAACCCTGTCAGAGACGGCGCCGAACTGATTCTGTACGATTCTGAACCGGGTCTGAACCTTGCGGCCGCTGAAGAGCATCAGGAGGATGATGAAGGGGAGCGGGGACAATGTGAGTAGAGTGAGGCTGGGGCTGACTGACGCGAACATGAAATAGACCGAGGAGATACAGATAACAATTCCGTTAAAAGACATCGCCGTAGCCGGACCAAAGGTCATGCGCACCGCTGAAATGTCGTTGATGGCATAGGCAATCAGGTCGCCGGTCTTGCGGCTGCTGAAGAATCCGGGAGAGAGCTTCAGGAAATGCCGGTACAGCTCCTCCCGGATGTAGCATTCCAGGTTCCGCCCGTTCGCGATAATAATGTTTCTCCAGAGGAAGGTACAGAGGAAGACGACAGCGGCAATCAGCACCATCCAGAAGACCTGGGTCAGTACCTGCCCCGGCTCAAAACCGTTATTCTTCATCAGATCGACCGCACTGCCAAGCACCTTGGGGAACAGCGTTTGAATGAAGGAGGCGGCGAACATGAAGGCGAAGCCTATAATGTAGCTTAGCTTGCGGGACTTGAAGAACCGCAGTAATACAGATGAATTCATCGGTTTCCCACCTTTACAATACCCTTGTTATAGATAGTGCGCATGTTAAATAAAGAGCCCGGGTTTACAAAATCACAGCTCACGCACGGAGTCCCGCTCCACCAGTGTGCTGAGAATGGCGATGTTCTCGGCAGGCTTGCCGGGCTCAGCGATCCGTTTGAGCAGCGTGCTGACAACTGTGCGGCATGAATATTCGATATTGAGATCCATCGTGGTCAAAGCGGGCAGCGAGAAGGCCGAGACCTCGGTATTGCCGCTGCTGAGCACCGACACCTCTCCGGGCACTTTGATGTTCTGCTCCTGAAGCTCACGGAGGAGCTCCACTGCGGTGAAATCATGATCGCAGATGAAAGCACTGGGCAGCAGGCCGTCCGCAATAAGGCCGGACAGTCTCAGATGAAGAGTCTCATCCCGCCCCAGAAAAAGCTTGTCATCCACAGGCACCCCGTGCTCTTCCAATGCAGAGGTAATGCCTGTTTTCTTTTCCTTGTTGCGGTAAGCACTGGGATCTCCAATGAAACCAATCCGGCGGTGCCCGCGGTCCAGCAGATATTTGCACTGTTTATAGCCCGCGCCCAGGAAACTGAACCATACACTGTCGTAGTCATAGGCCGGTGAATAACCGGTGTAAAAGATGAGATTCGGAATCTGCTCATGGATAAACGAGGCGTATTCCAGATTAAACCGGCCGATCAGAATAACCCCGTCGAACTTGAACCCCCGGCTCAGGCGGTAAGGCAGAATCAGCTTAATCTGATTCTCCTTATCCAGAAACTCGATGCTGTAATCGGTCTCCGCCTTCTGCAAAGCGAGCTCAATCCCTTGTACCATATAGCTGAAATTGCTGTTATCATGCGAATAGGGCTTCTGGTGCAGCACCAGAATTCGGGCAGGCGTATGCTTTTTGGGTTTAATATAGCCCATTTCCGCTGCTTTCCGAACAATGGCTGCCTTCAGCTCGTCGCTGATTCCGGGTTGATTGCTGAGTGCCCGGCTGATTGATACAGGTGAGAGGCCCATGGCCTGGGCGATATGTGTGATCGTTACTTTTTTAGTCTTCAAAAGAATCCCCCGCTTTATCGTGCTGCCGCAGTATATCGCTTCCGGCACTGTTATTATAATCATCCATTCCATAGGAATCTACGATAAAAAACGTAAAAAACAACGTAAAAAATTAATTTTTTTAACGTAAATTTAAGGACAATCGTATGCATCTCTTATTCGCAAATATTTTTTGACATGAATATGGGGTTTACTGGGAACCGTTTCGGATCTGCGGAGTCTTATTGGGCGAGAGGGGAGAGAGAAGCATGCAAAGTAGAGAGATGCCTTATAGCGTGACCATCGCTCCGTCCATGACCCTGCGGGAAATGATGGAGACTTACGGCCCGGATGTGTGGAACTATGCGTTTTTCTTGACCCGCAGCCGGGAGCAGGCGAGTGATATCAGCCAGGAGGTATTCCTTAAGGCATATAAGAGTGTCGGCAAGTACCGGGGCCAGGCCACCTTGAAAACCTGGCTGCTGACCATCACGCGCAACACCGCGTTCAGCTGGAGGCGGAACAGCTTCTGGCGCAGATTCGCTCCGCTTGGCGACCGGGAGGATACCGGAAAAGCAGCCTTGTCCGCAGAGAAGGAAGCCATCGGCAATCAATATGCGAACCGCATCTGGGAGATCATTATGGAGCTGCCGGATAAGTACAGAGAGGTGCTTGTGCTGGATATTCAGCAGGACTTATCGGTGGCCGAGATGTCCGCTCTGCTCGGCATCGCGCAGGGGACCGTCAAATCCCGGCTGGGCCGGGCCAGAAATAAAGTGAGAACGGCGATAAAGGAGGAAGACCTGTGAAGAAAGAATACGGGAACGAGCAAATACAAGTGATGAACGGAACGCAGGATTGGTATGGCAAAGCGGGACGCAACCCGCTGTCCGAGCCGGGCTTTACGCCGCAGCTGATGGCCCGGATTGAACAGGCTGCCGAGGAGCGTTCTTCGGGAAAACGCAGTCTGCGGTTCGGGCGTATAGCAGGCTTGGGGGGACTGGCAGCGGTGCTGCTGTTCGGAGTGCTGCTCTGGCCTTTTGGCGAATGGGGGAACAGCAATCCTATGGGGCAGCTGGCGGCGATCTTCAACCAAAGTTCTGGTGCAGCGGCAGGTCAGCCTTCGGCATCACCTGCAGCTACTTCTTCCGCATCGCCGCAATCTTACAATCCGCCGCTTGGCTCTGCTGAATTTGTGATAGGCGGGATGAAGTACTACATGCCCCTTCCGTTAAACAGAAACAAAGAAGCTGCGCGTGCTGTTGAAACGAATGCCGGAATTGTATGGTCGCCTCCACCCCCGATGGTAAATTACAGTAAACCGGGCTATACACATCCTACGGAGCCGTACACCTTGTATCTGTCTCCAAAAGGGCAGCCGGAGCTATCAGAGGCTACGTCTAAGCGGATCTATTCCTTTCCGCTGTATGCGGGAGGTTCGCAGACCTACTATGAATTGGGCGTAATCTTTGCCGGCGGCGATCATGTGGTTATGATCAACAGCACATATACCTTAGGCAAGCGCGGAAACAGAACCCCGATAAAACTCTCAGCCGTTAACGTAACTGCGGCCGCAGCCGGTGAGACCGTTACGCCGGTTGATCTGTTTACTTTGAAGAATGAACACTTCGAATACAGATCTTATCTTGCAATTGATAAAGTGAATGATGATATGTTGCTCGTCTATTATAGCGACAATAGTCATAACGGTTACGACGTCCATGGCCGGCTATACGACATGGAAACAGGCGGAATTCAGGACGTGGACAGCAAGATCGGCATGGACATTCAGGGGCTGCAGCAGACGGCTACTTATGAAGTGAACGGGACAAAACGTAAAGCGGAAGTAGCGATCCTCCTCGGCCGGAAGTGGTATTCCGATTCCGATTGGCAGAGTATGTTGAACGGACAGTGAGTTACACCAGCCCAAAAAGGAAATTGAGCATTAGGGTTTAATAATGATAAAACTCAACGATGCTGAGTGATGAACAGAATCATGTTACATTGATTCGCTATCGTAGCAGGTGTTCCGGATTGCGCGAGTTGGAGCTTGGAGCTGCCTTAGATGTCGGCTGATGCTGCCCGAGGCTCCGGAGCTGACGCATGCGAGGAGATGCAGGAGGAAACCCGGTGAGATTACGGGGGACCTCTTCTTTCTGCTCCCAAATCCCCAACTTCTCACATTCTGCGGTTTCCTGCCAAACTCCTGCCCCTTACGGACTGTAAAGCGCTTATTATCTCTATTTGGCACATTTGACCACGCTTACGGACTGGAGTGCGCTTATTGTTTCCCAATTGCGCAGTTTTCCGGTGACTTACAGTGAATAAGAGCGCTGGAGTCCGCAAGCTCGGCGAAATGATGCTTTTTGAGAAAATAAACGCATCTCAGTCCGATCCTATCGTACTGGCTGTGTTTTTAGTAAATTCGCCTATGTCTTCTAACTCCAGCCATTATCAATATCACGCCACTGGCCTATACCGGCCGTCATCCCCTAATATCACGCCATCTGCTACCCGCCAACCACAATCGCCAATGTTTCACCGCTAGCCCACTCTCGTCTCGCCAATCCCCCGATAACACGCCGCGAGCCCGACAACAGTCGTCAATCACCAACCTCTCGCTCACCTTCCCACCCACCGCCCGCCAATCGGCAACCATCACCCGTCAATCACAAAAGTCTCGCCCCCAGCCTGCTATCCCCGCCACGTACCCTCTACTATCGCCTGCCCGCCGCTAATGCCCCTGCACTATCCGCCCAATTCCGAATCGCTTTCCCTAGTCTTCGACATCTCATATTTCCAAATTTCGTGCCTTCAGCTCAATCCCTCTAGATAATTTACTAAAAAAAAGCTATACTTTTTGGTAATATCAGAAAGTAAAGTTTTACTCCGTTTATCACTAGTAATCTTAGAGGTAACGTAACAACTGGGTTTGGTTCTATATAGAAGAGTGGGGCGGGGTAAATGAAAAAGCTGACCATAGAGGATGTGGCCCAGAAAGCGGGCGTATCGAAAAGCACGGTTTCGCAATTTTTGAATAAACGGTTCAAATATATGAGTGAGGCGACCAGACAGCGTATCGCTGAGGTTATCGATGAGCTGAACTACCAGCCGAATGGACTGGCCCGCAGCCTGAAGCAGAACCGTACGCATATGGTGGGTATTATTGTGGCCAATATTGATTATTCGTTGTCCATCCAGTGTATCCGGGCGATCGAAAATGAGCTGCAGCGCCACGGAATTCAGGTCATTATCTGCAACGCTGACGAGAATGCGGACAAGGAGAATACTTATGTGGAGACCCTGGTCGCCCGCCAGGTGGACGGTCTGATTATTTTCCCGACCGGCGATCAGCCTGCGCCATACACTAGGCTGATTGAAGCGGAATACCCGCTGGTCTTCATGGATCGGCTGGTAGACGGGATCTCGACGCAGAGCCTGTTGCTTGATAACGAGATGGCGGTGAAGACAGCGGTCAAGGAGCTGACCAAACACGGACATGAGGCGATCGCCATATTGTCACTGCCGCTTGGCCTGAATGCTATTACCCCGCGCAAAGAGCGGATGAGCGGTTACAAAAAAGCGATGGAGGAAGCAGGCCTGCCGCTGCAGGATGCCTATATGCGCAGTGTGCCGCGGGAAGAAATCGCCACTGCGCTGGATGAGCTGCTGCGGCTTCCCCAGCCGCCGACGGCGCTGCTTGCCGCCAATGATCTTGTCCTGGGGGAGATCCTTAAATACGCGAACCGGAATGCCATTGCCATACCCGGACAGCTGTCCGTCATCGGCATTGACGATGCTGAATTCGCCCGGATCTATAATCCGGATATCACTACGATCCGCCAGCCGGCTTATGAGATGGGCATGCAGGCTGCGAAGATTATGCTCTCCCTGATCAACGATGCGGACGGCTCCGTGCCGATTACCTACCGTTTTCCGCCTTCACTGCAGCAGGGCCAGTCGGTCCGGCCGCCAGTGCTGAAGAAATAAAACGGTTTATATAAAGTTCTGCACGAAAAGGAGCGTCATAATAAGCCGGGTGGCTTATTATGACATAATAAGCCGGGTGGCTTATTATGACGCTCCTTATTTCAAAATATAAGATTTCATATGCTGTTTGCTGAATCGCACTTCTTTGGCTCAGACGCTCCCGGCAGCTGCGGGAAGCTGTTTACACGCCAGCGTTCATGAATTTCTCCAGCCCGTCACGGGTTGGAAGTCCGTCCATATCACCAGGCGACATCACTGCGAGCGCGCCGATCGCATTGCCGCGCTTCACAGCTTCGGCTACGCTCAGCTTCTCCAGCATGGCGCTGATTACGCCAACGGCGAAGCCGTCTCCGGCGCCGACTGTATCCACAACCTGCTCCACCTTGAAGCCTTCCACATAACCTTCTTCACCGGTGGACGTTTTGTAATAAGCACCTTCAGGACCGAGCTTGATGACAACAAGGGATACGCCGCGTTCCAGATAGAAACCGGCAATCTCTTCCGGAGTATCAAGGCCGGTCAGGATTTTGCCTTCACCGTGTCCCGGCAGGAACCAGTCGCAGCGGGTCGCCAGGTCATTGATTGTATTGACCATGGTTTCTGTGTCCGGCCAGAGGGTCGGGCGCAGATTCGGGTCGAGCGAGACGGTTTTGCCGCGCTGCTTCATGAATTCCATGGCATGCAGCGAGAACTCATGGCAGGAAGCCGAGAGGGCGGAAGAGATACTGGTCACATGCAAATGACCTGCAGAAGCGAAATAATCCTCATTGAAGTCAGCCAGGCTCAGCTTGGAGGCGGCGGAATTTTTGCGGAAATATTCAACCTTGGGATCTCCGGTCAGCACTTTGGATTTGATCAGCATGCCGGTGGAGAACTCCTTGGTTGTTGTAATGCTGTCCGTATCAATTTTCTCTTTATTCAGCGCGCCGACGATGAATTGGCCGAAGTTGTCTTCGCCAAGCTTGGTCACATAACCGGTCAGGTGCTCCAGGCGCGACAATCCGGTGGCCACATTGCTCTCCGCACCTGCCAGCGCTTTCGAGAAAGAAGTAACCTCATGCAAGGGGCCGGCTTCATTGGCGTAGAACATGGCCATAGGCTCCCCGAATGTGACTGCATCCAGCTGTTTACTCATTAATAGTTCCTCCTAAAAGTTTTGATAGCATCGACTTCTTGAATTCACTTCGCAAAACTCGCTACGGAAGCATACGCTTAAGTTTTGATAGCATCAACTTCCTGAATTTACTTCGCAAAACTCGCTACGGAAGCATACGCTTAAGTTTTGATAGCATCGGCTTCTTGAATTCACTTCGCAAAACTCGCTACGGAAGCGTACTCTAAGGTTTGGTAAGCATAAGCTAAGGTTCAGCATGAACCCCGTATAAAGCTGTGGGATAGAATATAAATTGAAATTATCACATAAAACGGTTTTGTACAATATGGCATTGCTCATTCAGCGGTCTTATTTTATACGGGAATAGGGAGATGCAGGCCGTAATTCCTTGATATATAAGCTTTTTATGCGTTTCTTTAAAGTGTATTTCCGTTGTTCACATAAATATATATTGACTGATGGCAACAATATTATTACTATTTTCTTAGAAGGATAAAGCCTGTTGTTAGTAAATTAGATAAATTAGTTTATCTAAATAAATATTCTTATCAGAATGTACCCAGAGAGGAAGTTTCTAAATGAAGAAAATCAAAGTATTGCAGAACATCACGTCTGTTGGCGTTGTGGCCGTTATCCGCGCGGATAATGCCGATGATGCTTATAAAATGTCGGCAGCCTGTATTGAAGGCGGACTGAACAACATTGAAGTTACCTTCACGACTCCGGATGCGGATGTGGCGATCAAGCGCCTCGTTGCCGAATATGGAAGCCGCGCTGTGATCGGTGCAGGTACAGTGCTCGACCCGCTTACCGCAAGAATCGCTATTCTGGCCGGTTCGGAATTTGTGGTCAGCCCTTCTTTTGAAGAAGATACCGCCAAGATGTGTAACCTTTACGGCATTCCTTATATGCCAGGCTGCATGACGCTGAATGAAATGAAGGAAGCCCTGAAGCTGGGCGTGGATGTGCTGAAGCTGTTCCCTGGCAGTGCGTTCGGACCGGATTATGTCAAGGCAGTTAAGGGCCCGATGCCGCATGTGAACATTATGCCTACCGGCGGCGTGGATCTGAACAATATGGAGAAGTGGATCAAGAACGGCTGTATCGCTGTCGGCATCGGGGGCAACCTGACTGCACCGGCCAAAGAAGGCCGTTATGACCAGATCACAGAACTGGCTGCACAGTATGTAGCGAAATTCAAAGAGATCAAAGGTCTGTAAGCTGGCAGAGCCGTTCGCGGATCTGAAGCTTTATACCATGTGAAATGTCTTGCCTCTATTAGGCAGGGCATTTTTTTGTCTGCCTGATTTCCCGGAGGTGTAAATGATGGAAAAAGGCTGATCAGGGCAATACTTACATCTAGGACTGGGGTGCTGAAGCGCCTGCCGAAATTGATAAGCTTTCCTGAAAGGTGATGCCATGCCGGGCGACGATATTCGCAGCAAGCTTTATCCCACTTTGAATATGGAAGAGGCGGAGTATATAGAAATCCGCTCCGCTGTACACGGCTGCAGGGTGACTATAGGGGCTTTTTATAAGCTGCACCGGAACTATAATCATCCGCAACTTTTTACGCAGGGTGAAGTATATGTGCTTGATGATGATTCCAGAGAGAATTATGCCGTCCTCATGCTGTGCGCAGCTACACTTTATAAATTATAGGGCAGTCTTCATTCGCAGGGGGTTATCGCGCGGGGCTGCCTGTTTTTCATGTCATTTTTGTAACAAACTTCTATAAAAGAGTATTTGAATGATTGAAGCATCCCCTGTATGCTTAGTAAGGATTATGGACCGGTCTGCGGCAGCCGCAGAATACGGAAACCTGGTCTTCCTTATGGCGTTATTATCCAAGTTTGGTATTCCAAAAATATTGATTACAGGCTTGCAACAAATTCGCAGTCTTGCGCGTCAGTAAGATTGCATAGAGAGGGGGAACCTTCGTGGTGGAGCAGGGACTCATCAGAGCCGCTCAAGCGGGCGATCGCGACGCTCTAATCACCCTATTGCGAGAAATTGAAGGGCATGTGTATAAGACGGCCTTCTACATTCTGCATAATGAACAGGATGCTCTGGATGCATCCCAAGAGGCATTAATCCGGGTGTATACCAAGATCGGCTCCTATGAGGAGAAGGCCCAGTTCAAAACATGGGTTCAGCGGATCGTGACGAACATCTGTATTGACAAGTTCCGGAGAACGAAGCCTACTGTTTCTATCGATGAGCACGAAATGGTGTTCCAGGATAATAAACATAACGTAGAGCGCGAAGTGATGTCGGGTTACCTGGCGGAGGATATCCGCGAGGCGATCGATCAGCTTCCTGAACATCACCGGACGGTGATTGTACTCCGGTATTTACAGGATTTTTCTTACAACGAGATTGCAGACTGTCTGGATCTGCCTTTGAACACGGTGAAATCCTATCTGTTCAGGGCCCGGGCACAGCTGCAGAATAGACTTCAGGAGTATCAGAAAGGTGGTGTGTCAGGATGAAGTGCGCGGAGGTGATGGAATGGATGCACCGCTATTTAGATCATGATCTCAGTCAGGAAGAAATGCTTGAAATGTTCCGTCATATCGACGATTGTCCTTCCTGCGCGGAAGTCTTTGACCGGCTGACGATGCTCTCCCGGCAACTGGAGGAGCTGCCGGATGTGAAGCCGCCCTTCAGTCTGGTCGACTCTATCCTGCCGCAGCTTGAACAGCTGGACCGCGGCGTCCGGGAGGAGCCTGTTATGGTGGGATCTGAAGATCCCAAGATTGTTCCCTTTACACGCCAAAGCACCCGCGGCAAGAAGCCCAAGGGCGCTTCAATAGCAACACGGACAGGCATCGGTGCTGCTGCGGCAGCGGTGATTCTGTTATTCGCCCTCTTCAACATGCCGGAGAGCATGCCGGGTGCGGATATGGATCAGGCGTATAATGCAGCAGGAAGTGAAGCTTCCTCTAAGATGATAACGGGAGCCGCAGACAATGCAGCTCCGGCGGATGCAGGACAGAACAACAGCACTGACGGCGGCGCTGAGATCTTCTTCTCAGAACAAGCCACGGCGGAGCCGAATGCTGAAGAAGGTGCTCCTCTGAACAGTACAGGGCCTGCTGCCGGGGATAGTGCGGATGTTGCAGACAATGCTGACGGAGCGGACGCAGGTCCGGCTCCGGCCAAGGAGCCTCCGGCAACGCAAGCCCCTTCCGCCAAACGCAATGCCACGACACCGCCGGCAGAGAATTCCCGGAAGGGCAGCAGCGGGAATGATGACCTTGCCGCTGATCCGGCTGCCCAGAGCCAGATATTCATGGGCACGGCCCAGGAGGATGCAGCGGCAGATACCGCAGCTCCGGAAGAAGGTGCTCTGCAGGATCCGAACGCAGCGGAGCCTGGAACAATGGGTCTGCTGCCTGCGCTGGTAGCTTCCCAGCCTTCATGGCCATCCCCGGACGGCCGTTATACGGCAGAGCTGGCAGGACAGCAGGTTGTAATCTACAGCGCTCCGGCAGGCAGTGCAGAGGGAGAACGGGTTGCGCTGAATTCTCTGCCCATAGAAGGGGCGTGGGTCTCCGGCGTGTGGTCGGAGGATAGCAGCCAGTTCACCTATGTAACACAGCTGCAGGATGGTACGCAGGCAACAAAGACATACACGGTTCCGGGAGAGACATCAGCACCGGTTCCTTCCGTTGCTCCATCAGCTTCCGTTTCCCCCCAGTCCAGCCCGGTGATTACTCCGGACGCGGCAACGTCCAATAAATAATCGCGAACTGGAACTTTTTAAGCACCTGCGGAATATGCTAGGGTATGAGGACAGGAATTACAGGATTTGCGAGTATCATCGGTATGACCGGCGGATGGTAAGTTTCTAGAGCTTCCCTCTCCGTCGTTTATATAGATGCGCCGCTGAAACGGAGCAACTTTGGCCCTGGCTGCCGAGGTTGCTCCGTTTTTGCCTATGTTTGCAGGCGTTTTTTTGTTAAAATGTATGAATGTATGTGTTGTACGTTGTACGCAACCAGGCAATGAAATGGAAAAGGAAGTGGCGGGATGGATGCCAAAACGGCGGCCAAAGACATCAAACAGGGGAAAATTTCACCGCTGTATGTACTGTATGGCAGCGAGAAATTCCGGATGAATGAATTCACGGCCATGCTGGAGGAACACCTGATAGCCAAAGAGGACCGTGATTTCGCGGTGATTCCCTTCGATCTCTCAGAAACGCCGGTGCAGGCCGTCATAGAAGAAGCAGAGACGGTTCCGTTTATGGTAGAGCGCAAGCTGCTGCTGGTGCGGGATGCCGCCCTGTTCACGGCAGGTAAGGAGAACGCCAAGATTGAACACCGTGTGGAGCTGCTAAGCGATTATATGCAGCACCCTGCAGAATTCAGCGTCATTGTATTTATGGTGAATAACGACAAGCTGGATGAACGCAAAAAAATCGTCAAAAGTGCCAAGGCCTCCGGCACCGTCTTAGCCTTCAATCCGCTGGGTGCGGAGGAGCTGCTGCGCTGGGTGGAAAAGGGCTTCCGCGACCGGGGCTGTACGGCTGCTCCGGGCACAGCCGAGGTGCTCATTGCAAGTGCCGGAACCGGGCTGCAGGGCCTGTCGGCAGAGATGGACAAGCTGTGTCTTTTCGCCGGCACTGGCGGTAAGGTGGATGCTGCGGCAGTAGAGAGTCTGGTCCACCGCGGCACGGAGCAGAATATATTTACGCTGGTGGAGGATATCGCGAATCTGCGCCTCGATAAGGCACTGAATACGCTCTATGAGCTGCTGAAGCAGCGGGAGGAGCCGATCAAGATCGCGGCACTGATTGCGCGGCAGTTCAGGATCATCCTGCAGGTCAAGGATCTGTCCGGTCTGAGCTATTCGCAAGGGCAGATTGCCTCCCAGCTCGGGCTGCATCCGTATGCAGTCAAGCTTGCGGGAGAGCAGGCCCATAAGTTCGGCAGTCAGCGTCTGCGGCAGATTCTCAGCATACTGGCCGATCTTGATTATCAGATGAAGACAGGTGCAATAGATAAAGTGCTGGGGCTGGAGATGTTTATGCTTCGCCTTGGCGTGTAATCAGGTACAGGTTAGGGTAGCCCCCAATAGATAAAGTGCTGGGGCTGGAGATGTTTATGCTTCGCCTTGGCGTGTAATCAGGTACAGGTTAGGGTAGCCCAAGAGCCTGTCCGCTCCGCATCCATGCGGGTGGGCAGGCTCTTGGGCTGTTCCGGTATATGAAAAAAGAACACAAAAAAACCTAACCGTATGCAGCATAGCGGTCAGGTTCTTCAAGTGCTCGTTATGATTGTCGCCCGTGGCTTAAGCTTGAGCCTTCAGAGCGTTCAATTTCTTAGCCAAGCGGGATTTTTTGCGGGCAGCCGCATTTTTATGAACCAGGCCTTTAGTTACAGCCTTGTCCAGCTTTTTGGAAGCAGCTTGGAAAGCAGCGTGAGCAGTTTCCACTTCCGTACCTGTCAGTGCTACATCAGCAGTTTTCACAGCTGTACGAAGCGCGGACTTCTGGGAAGCGTTCAGTGCACGGCGTTTCTCGATCGTCTTGACGCGTTTAACCGCGGATTTGATATTTGGCATTGCATTCACCTCCTGGAAGACATTCGAAATCATCATATGATTCACAACTTAAAATAGTTTAGCATGAAGGGTAGCAAAAAGCAACAATAAAAGCTTTTGAATTATAGCACCGGGGATTGTATAAACAGCGGCTTTCTCTCGCACACTATCGGCAATATGCTTAAGGAGGCTGAACTAATAATGGAACTGGATCTTCAGCTGTATTCGGTACGAACGGATTTGGCAGTGGAAGCAAAGGAAATGGCTCAGGCGCGGTCCAATGCGCCAATTCCCGGCGTCAATGAAGAAGTGCAAGAAGCAGATGGCATCAAGGTTACCCGGCTTGCTGTAGCAGACAATGCCGGTTCCCAGGCGATCGGACGGGCCATCGGCAACTACGTGACGCTGGAGGTTCCGGCACTGCGCGGAGGGGATACCGGCCTGCAGCAGAAGGTTTCCACTGTGTTTGCCCGTGAATTTGAGCATTTTCTGGACAGGATCGGCATTAACCGTAACTCCTCCGTACTTATTGTAGGACTCGGTAACTGGAATGTAACTCCGGACTCTCTTGGACCGCTGGTCGTGGAGAATGCGCTGATTACCCGGCAGTTCTATGAGCTGGTTCCTGATCAGGTCTCGCCCGGCTACCGGAATGTGAGTGCGATTGCCCCGGGTGTGCTTGGCCTGACCGGCATTGAGTCCAGTGAGGTTGTACAAGGGATTGTAGACCGTACGAAGCCGGATGTGATTATAGCCATTGATGCCTTGGCCTCCCGTTCGCTGGAAAGAATCAATACAACGATCCAGATTGCCGATATCGGCATCCATCCGGGTTCAGGCATCGGCAACAAACGGCGGGGTCTGACCAAAGAGGTGCTGGGTGTTCCCTGCATCGCCATCGGTGTCCCTACTGTCTGCTACGCCTCAACAATCGTCAACAACGTGCTGGAGATGATGAGCAATCATTTCGGGAAGATGGAAGGCGGCGGTGCCCATACCAAACAGATTATGGGCTTGCTGGATGATATCTCAGAGCAGGAGCGGCTGGCGCTGGTTAAGGAAGTGCTTGAACCGCTGGGGCATGACCTGATCGTCACCCCCAAGGAAATCGACGAGTTTATTGAAGAGATCGCCAATATTGTCGCCAGCGGACTCAACGCTGCACTGCATGAAGCGGTAGATCCGGGCAATGTTGGAGCCTACACTCACTAATCTGAACCGTTCTTCACAGGCCCGCACAGTCTGCCGCAAGGCAGCACTGTCCTGCGGGTCTTCTCTATGTCCTCTCATTCTAAGGTTCTAGCATTACTCTTTCGCTCATAGATTTGGAGTATGAGAGATTACAGAGGGCTTAGAGGAGGACATAACAATCATGAACAGAAAATGGTTTCAGCTATGGAATATTGGCCGGCTGCGGGGAAGACTGCTGGATGTTCTGTCGCTGGGAAGAACGATGCTGCTGTTGGCCGGAGGTTCACTTGTGTTTTTTATGCTGCTTGGAGCCGGCGGATTGGCCGGACAGAAGCTGAACTCTTCACCCATTCCCTCTATGAAGGGCTTGGCTGCTTCACTCTCCAGCGGATTCTTCATGGAGCTGCTGGGCATGGAGGTCCCGCATTTGCCGCAGGGTGAGGAGCCTTCAGCATTCTCGGGCGACAAGGTTACCTCTTTCGTATTCCGGCTGCTCACCAGCGTCGACCCGGGCGATCCCAAAAGTCTGGTATCGCGTGAGATGCCCGGCCTTGCGGCAGATGATCCCTTCCTGCTCCGGGAAGGCTCCGGGGGGACAGGTACGGCAGGTGCGCCTGCGGATTATCATCCCGGTGTCGATGAGTTAGCCGCTGGTGGAGAATCGGGAACCGGTGCTGATCCGGGAACGGACCTGGGCACAGGCACAGAGGCGGGGACCAATGATCCGCCTGCCGGAGGCGAAACGGACAACTCGGGCGGAGAAGTTGTGCAGCCGGAGGCTACGCCTGCACCGGATTCAAGCGGTACGGCTACAGACCCTGGTGAGAGCGAAGGTTATTCCGGGAGCGGTGATGCCGAGAACGGTACCGGGGATACCTCGATCAAACGTATCCTAATCTATCATTCCCATCCCCGTGAGGCCTATAATCCTCTGCTTGGCGCAGCGAGCGATAATCCAAGCTCTGCGGTTCCTTCCAAGAATGTAATGCTGGTAGGATCATATATTGCCAAGCGGCTGGAAGCCCGTGGGATAGGAACTGTCCATGCACAGGAGGATTACGCCACGGAGGTGCCGGATTATAACTGGAACTTCTCCTATAAATATTCACGTATGACTGTGAAATCGGCGATGGCTGCCAATCAGGAAATGAGTGAGCTGATCGATATCCACCGCGACTCGCAGCGGCATGGCAAAACCACAGCAGAAATTAACGGGAAAAATTATGCACAGGTGTATTTCATCCTCGGGCATGCGAATAAGAATTGGAAGCAAAATGAGGCCTTCGCCAATCAGATTCATCAGCTGCTGGAGAAAAATTATCCGGGAGTATCCCGTGGCATATGGGGAAAATCCTCAGGAAACGGGAATAATGGGGAGTATAACCAGACACTATCCCCGAACAGCGTGCTGATTGAGGTAGGCGGAATCGATAATTCTGCCGAAGAGCTGAAGCGGACAGCAGATATTCTGGCAGATGCCATCGCTGATGTGTATTGGGCCAGCCGGGATGCAGAGAAGGCGGCGGCGCCTGAACAAGGTGATGTCAAACTGGAGGGCACGAGCGCGAAGACATCCGCAGGCGGTGCTTCCTAAGCTAATTTACTTGAAAAAGGAGCGGGGAATATGACGCGGTTCGGAAAAAAGCTGGTCATGGTCGGGATATGGGCGGGAGTCGGGCTTCTGGTAGGTCTGCAATTCGGCGGCGGCAGCGGTTCAGGAGTCTCCGGCGTGCTGCCGGGCTGGAACACTATGGCCGGGAATACTTCTTCGGCCGGCGGACAGCTCCAGGCTGGGCAGAGCAGCGCAGCGGGAGCCGCGTCGCTTCCGGCCGCGGGTACAACCCAGGGCGGGCAAGCGTATGTGTATGTGCCGGTTGTCATTGATCCGGCTACCGGGGCCTATAAGGTGCTGCCTGTGCAGCAGCCGGTTGCAGCTGGTACGGATACAGCAGCCGGGACGGGGAGCCTTCCGCAGCAGGAAGTGAAGGACTACACTACCCTCAGTCCTGAGCAGATTCTGATTCCCGGGGAACAGAAGCCGACCGTAGATGTGCTCGCGGACAAGACGGCCGGCCTGCTGCAGCAGGCTTCGCAGAAAAGCATCCGCTGGGTAGTCTCCCTCTTCGATTCATCAGAGGAGTGAAGGGGTGTCCGTGTGCTGCCGGACAGACTTCGAAGGTTAATATGTCATTATGCAACGGTTGCCGCTTAAATTGGAGCGCGCAGCCGTTCTTTTTTATGGATTCTCCTGTGATTTTTGGCTGCCCCGGGTGTTTCTTTATTTTCCCGCAGCTGGCGGGATTGATGGGTGAAGCCCGTACTGTTATAATAAGAGGATTAACATTAGGCTGTCTGTGGGGGTAAGGAATGACTGACGTTCAGAAACGACAACAACAAATCCGCAATTTCTCGATTATTGCACATATAGACCATGGCAAATCGACACTGGCTGACCGTATTCTGGAGTATACAGGTGCGCTCACTTCGCGTGAAATGCAGGAGCAGGTACTCGATCAGATGGACCTGGAGCGCGAACGCGGTATCACCATTAAGCTGCAGGCTGTACGCCTGACCTATCGTGCCGAAGATGGACAGGATTATTATCTGAATCTGATTGATACACCGGGGCATGTCGATTTCACCTATGAGGTATCCCGAAGTCTTGCTGCCTGCGAAGGCGCACTGCTGGTAGTGGATGCAGCGCAGGGGATTGAAGCCCAGACCCTGGCTAACGTGTATCTGGCACTCGATAACAATCTGGAGATTCTTCCGGTGCTCAACAAGATTGACCTTCCGAATGCCGATCCTGACCGGGTGAAGCAGGAGATTGAGGATGTAATCGGGCTGGATACGAGCGAAGCGGTTCTGGCTTCGGCCAAAGCCGGCATCGGTATTAAGGAGATTCTGGAGCAGGTCGTTAAGCAGGTTCCGGCGCCGACAGGCAACTCCGAAGAACCGCTCAAGGCTCTAATCTTCGATTCCCACTATGACCCGTACAAAGGCGTTATCGTCTATGTCCGCGTTATGGACGGAAGTATCCGTGCCGGTTCCAAGATTAAGATGATGGCAACCGACAAAACCTTTGAAGTTATCGAAGTCGGAGCATTCATGCCGCGTATGACCATTGTGCCTGAACTGAACATCGGCGATGTCGGGTTCATTGTGGCCGGAATTAAGCATGTAGGCGACACGCGTGTCGGTGATACCGTGACGGATGCCAAGAATCCGACGCCTGAACCGCTGCCGGGCTACCGCAAGATCAATCCGATGGTTTACTGCGGTCTGTATCCGATTGAGACCTCTGATTATAATGATCTGCGTGAAGCGCTGGAGAAGCTGCAGCTGAACGATGCTTCACTTAGCTTCGAGCCGGAAAGCTCCAGTGCTCTGGGCTTTGGCTTCCGTTGCGGCTTCCTTGGACTGCTGCACATGGAGATCATTCAGGAGCGGATTGAGCGCGAGTTCAATCTGCCGCTGATTACTACAGCACCAAGCGTTATTTACCGCATCAAGCTGACTAACGGTGAGACCATTCAGATCGACAATCCGTCGCATTATCCGGAGATCGGGACGATTGACTTCATTGAAGAGCCATATGTGAAGGCAGGAATTATTGTACCGAACGACTTCGTAGGTACAGTTATGGAGCTTTGCCAGAACAAACGCGGCGAATTCGTTAACATGGAGTATCTGGATACGAACCGTGTAACCATTACGTATGAGATTCCGCTGTCCGAGATTGTCTATGACTTCTTCGATCAGCTGAAATCGGGAACAAAGGGTTATGCTTCCTACGATTATGAGATTTCCGGGTACCGCCAGTCGAATCTGGTGAAGATGGATATCCTGCTCAACAATGAGCAGGTCGATGCGTTGTCCTTCATCGTTCACCGCGACCGCGCTTATAACCGCGGCCGGGTCATCTGCGAGAAGCTGCGCGGCATTATCCCGCGCCAGATGTTCGAGGTGCCGATCCAGGCATCCGTCGGCACAAAGGTGGTTGCGCGCGAGACCGTTAAGGCGATGCGCAAGAACGTACTGGCCAAATGCTACGGCGGTGACATTTCGCGTAAGCGGAAGCTACTGGAGAAGCAGAAGGAAGGTAAGAAGCGCATGAAGCAAGTCGGCAGCGTAGAGGTGCCGCAGGAAGCGTTCATGGCTGTGCTTCAGATTGAGTAGCAGCGTACAGGCTCCTTGGAGCTGACAGCTGGGTTATAGACCTGCAAGGGAAGCCTTAGGGCTTCCCTTTTCTGGAAATATTATTTTTCCCGGAGAAACAGGGTTAAGATAATAATCATTGCTTATTTCTCGCAGAAACGGGTGCCGTCCTAAGCAGGGCGGCGCAGCCGTTTCTTCTTACTTTTCAGCAGCAGAGGCTGCAAATAGCTTTTACATTAAATAGAACAAAGGAGACAGCTATGAACACAGCAAACAATGGCCGTCCCCCTGAGGCCGTATATATTCATATCCCGTTTTGCACCAATAAGTGCTTCTACTGTGATTTCAATTCCTATGTCCTGAAGGATCAGCCAGTTATGGAGTATCTGTATGCCCTTGACCGTGAGATGGAGTTGACCGTGAAGAACACGCCTCCCGGTGTAATCAAGACCATTTTTGTCGGCGGCGGTACGCCTACAGTGCTTAAACCGGATGAGATGGCGTATTTCCTGCAATCGGTCCGCAGACACTTCCCGCAGTGGGATGAGAATATCGAGTTCTCTATGGAAGCTAATCCAGGCACTACCGATATAGATAAGCTCAGAGTAATGAAGGAAGGCGGCGTCAACCGGGTCAGCTTCGGCGTTCAGGCGTTCCAGAACGAGCTGCTGAGCGGAATCGGCCGTATTCATGATGTGGATGATGTTTACCGCAGTCTGGAGAATGCCCGCGCTGTCGGGCTGGATAATCTTTCGCTGGATCTGATGTTCGGCCTGCCGAACCAGACGGTGGATATGCTGAGAGAGAGCATCGACAAGGCGCTGGCGCTGGATCTTCCCCACTATTCTATCTATAGTCTTAAGGTTGAGGAGAACACGCTATTCCACACCCTATTTAATAAGAACAAACTTCCCCTGCCGAATGAAGAGGATGAGCTGGCGATGTATCTGCTGCTTATGTCCACCATGGAAGCTGCGGGTTATACGCAATATGAGATCAGCAATTTTGCCAAGCCGGGGCTGGAGAGCCGCCACAATATTACCTACTGGCGCAACGAGGATTATTATGGCCTCGGTGCCGGGGCGCACGGATATGTGGGCCGCCAGCGGCATATGAATATCAAGGGCGTTAATCCGTATAATGAGGCTACGCGCAGCGGGCTGCCCCGTCTGGACAGCTTCCCTATCTCCGAGCAGGAGGCGATGGAGGATTTCATGATGGTCGGCCTGCGGATGCGCGAAGGGGTGTCGGATACGGCATTCCGTTCACAATTCGGGAAGTCGCTGCAGGATATTTTTGCGGGATCGTTGCATAAAATGCTTAAGGCAGGGCTGCTGGAGCAGTCGGGGGAAACCTATCGTCTGAGCAAGCAGGGAATCCTGTTCGGCAACGATGTATTTGGAGAATTTGTCGGTGCTTTGACAGAAGTTTAATTTTAAAATACCCCTTGAATTGTAATTCACTCTGTTGTATATTTATTCATATTAACAACGAGGGGTGAGTCAAAGTGCTTGTCAAAACGGATATGTTCCGCCAGTCTTCTCCTGCGGGAGATCAGCAAGTGATATGCAGAAATGCTACAGTGGAGGATGTAGAGCCGCTGTATCTGATGATAGAGGAATACGCTCAGCGCGGAATTATGCTGCCCCGTTCCAGGCAAGCACTGGCCCGCCAGATCGATCAGTTCGTGATTGCCGAAATCGGCGGCAGATTTGTCGGCTGCGGATCCTTGTTCAGACTCGGAAGCGACCTCGTAGAGGTACGTTCGATTGGTCTGCGGGATGAAGGCAAGGGCAAAGGCGTAGGCTCGATGATTCTGGAGAAGCTGACAGAAGAAGCCAGACGCCAGAAAATTCCGAAGATTATGGCTTTGACCTATGCCGTGGATTTCTTCCTCAGAAACGGCTTCGATGTGGTGGAGAAGGAGATTTTCCCGGAGAAGGTCTGGACCGATTGTGTACACTGCAAGAAGCAGCATGCCTGCGATGAAATCGCTGTGCTGAAGAGATTGGATTAATCCGGGGGCCACAGGTTCTGCGGCAACCTATATAATAAGAAACCACTGCCCTACGGATCGGAAGCTCCGGGGGGAGTGGTTTTTTTGCGCGGATAAGAGGATGTTACACTTCACTCTATATAGTGAATATTTGGATCTGTGCTGCTGTTGTCGCAAGAACTTCTCGATGAGAAATCCTGCACATTATACAACATTTACCTCATTATCTTGCCCATAATCCGAAATTGTTGTACAAAAGGCATCATTTCCTCTCATCCAAGCGGTTAAGAGGGATAATTGTTGCATTTCGTACAACAATCCGCCTGAACACCTGCCTATCTAAGAATCCAAGTTGTATAACGTACAACAATTCAGCTTCGCACACACATGCGGTTGACCGGTTACCTGGCATAAATAAGCTTGCGCTGCTGCTCTATCAGCTCGGCTAGCTCCGGAGTGGCATATGCAGAGTGAAATGAAGGGAACATTGTATTATAGGTAATCCTACTGGTGGACCCGTCTTTCATTTCGATTTCCATCCAGTACAGATTGCCCACCCAGCTCTTGGTTTGTTTGGACAGCTCCTCTTGCGGGATGTACTCCAGCTTGGGGAATTCACGGATAAATATGGCGTTGGCCTCCGGAGTAAAGTCCATCAGGTCTGAACCGTCATTGCCGCTGATGAAACGGACGGTTTGTATTTTGCCGGTGACATCCAGCAGATCGTTAAGGGTTCTGGCTGCAGGGTTGCTGTACGCCTCATAGAGCTGGTCACCCGCCCAGATTCTCGCCGAAGGTTCATATCCATTCACTTCATAGAGCTGTGTACCTGTCTTCAGATTCGTGGCATCTCCATCCTGCAGCTCATGACGGGGACATCTATGCTCGGTTTTGCTGTAGGTAATCTTGCCGATAGCCTTTCCTTTGCTCAGTCCGCTGAGTTTGGTATCGGTATTATCATAATACTGGACGCTATTCCATTGCAGGATGGATGCATAATCTACATCGCCGTAGAGGCACTTGTCCGGGATGATTTTACCGGCACAGCCTGTAAGCAACATTGCCCCTAAAACTCCAGCGAAAATAGCGCATAACCATGATTTCATCAAGCGCATTTCATCACCCCTTGTTCTATCTGACGATGAAGCGGATGAATGGTTGCGGGGGCATATCCGAAATAATGGTTTTATCTTGAAAAAAATGCATCCGGCAGTGCTTTGTGATTTGTGAAACTGACTTGACAATGCCAAGGTCAGTTTGGTATTTTTGTATTAGTGGTTAGCACTCATCAGACTAGAGTGCTAACGAATCGGAGCCACAGCCGATAGGAGGGAATAACATGTTAACTGAACGCCAGAGAATGATACTGAATGCAATCGTAGATGATTATATTCTTTCCGCTGAGCCCGTAGGCTCGCGCAGTATCTCGAAACGCGGGGATGTAGGCTACAGTCCTGCAACGATCCGCAACGAAATGGCTGATCTTGAGGACCTGGGATACCTGGAACAACCTCATACTTCGGCAGGGAGAATCCCTTCTCATAAGGGCTACCGCTATTATGTGGACCATCTGGTACCGTGGAATTCCGCCGAAACGGCCGAACTGGGCACGATCCGCGCTTTTTTCGCCGAGAAGCTGAATGCGACAGAGCAGGTTATCCAACATGCGGCAATGATTCTTTCCAATATGACGAATTATACTTCCATCCTGCTGGGACCGGAGGTTTTTCATACTTCATTGCGCCACTTTCAGCTGCTTCCGCTCGATGACAACACTGCGGTGGCGATTATCGTTACCAGCACGGGGCAGGTGGAGAACAAGATCGTCAACCTTCCTCCGGATATTTCTGTATCCGAGATGGAGAAGGTCGTCAATCTGCTGAACAGCAAGCTGGTGAATGTACCGCTCTATAAGCTGAAGAGCCAGCTCTATTCCGAGCTGGGTGAGGAAATGCAGCGTCACATCTCCCACTATGAAGAATTAATGCAGGTGCTGGACACGGCGCTCGAAAGCGACCATGAACAGCGCATCTATCTCAGCGGTGCAACGAATATGCTGACCCAGCCGGAGTTCAAGGACGTCGACAAGGTGAAGAATATTCTGGACCTGCTGGAAGAGACGCCAACCCTGCTCAAAATGCTGACCCCGGCAAGCGGCGGAACAGGGATGCAAGTGCGCATTGGTACAGAGAATAAGCATGATGCTTTTGCGAACTGCAGTCTGATTACCGCTACCTATTCGCTGGATGGCAAGGCGCTGGGGAGCATCGGCATCCTGGGTCCGACCCGGATGGAGTATGCGCGCGTAATGGGCATTCTGGGGATTCTGTCCCGGGATTTGACAGCGATGCTGGCACACTGGTATAAGTGAACAGAGCGTAATTGATTACGGTGAATGATGATAAGGAGGTGAAGACAACTTGAAAGAGGAAGAGGTTCAGGAAATGAATGAACAGAATGATCCCTCCATAAATGAAAACCAGGCTGCTGATGAGGCGGAAGCTGCAGAAGGCACTGGCACATTTACGGCTGAAGAGGCCGGCGAGGCGGCTTCAGGCAGTGGAGAGGATTTCGGACGGCTGCAGGAGCTTGCGAATGAACATCAGGCGCGCGCACTGCGTGTACAGGCTGATTTCGATAACTTCCGCCGCCGCACACAGAAGGAAAAGGAAGAGCTGGCGCAATATGCGACTTCCAAGCTCGTAACTGAATTGCTTCCGGTACTCGACAATTTTGAGCGTGCATTGGCTACATCTCCGGCAGGCGCGGATTCCGAGGCGTTCACCAAAGGCATCAATATGATTTTCCGGCAGCTGGATGGAGTGCTGAGGTCTGAAGGACTTACAGCTATGGAAACGGTGGGACAGCCTTTTAACCCTGAATATCATCAGGCGATCATGCAGGTGGAGAGCGAGGAGCACGAGGAAGGCATCGTGACAGAAGAAGTCCAGAAGGGCTATCTCCTGAAAGATAAAGTTCTTCGTCCGGCCATGGTCAAAGTCAGCATGTAGTTCTGTCTATATAAGTGAGCATTATTTTATGAAAACAACGTTACACCACAATAACAATATGAATGGTTGAAGCCCCGGGCTTCACATTATGTCTGAGGAGGCAAATTACAGTGAGTAAAGTTATCGGTATTGACCTTGGAACCACCAACTCTTGCGTTGCCGTTATGGAAGGCGGCGAAGCCGTCGTTATCCCGAATCCGGAAGGCGCGCGTACAACCCCGTCGGTTGTAGGCTTCAAGAAAGACGGCGAGCGTATCGTTGGTGAAACCGCCAAACGCCAGGCCATCACGAACCCGGACCGTACCATCGCTTCCATTAAGCGCCACATGGGTACGAGCCACAAAGAAAGCATTGACGGCAAAGACTACTCCGCACAGGAAATTTCGGCGATGATTCTCCAGAAGCTGAAATCCGATGCTGAAGCCTATCTGGGCCAGACAGTAACCCAGGCCGTTATTACGGTTCCTGCATATTTTAATGACAGCCAGCGTCAAGCTACGAAGGATGCGGGCAAAATTGCCGGTCTTGAAGTTCTGCGTATTGTCAACGAGCCAACGGCAGCAGCACTTGCTTACGGTCTGGAGAAATCCGAAGACCAGACGATCCTTGTTTATGACCTTGGCGGCGGTACATTCGACGTATCGATCCTTGAACTGGGCGACGGCTTCTTCGAAGTAAAAGCTACCAGCGGTGACAACCGTCTGGGCGGGGATGATTTTGACCAGCTGGTTATGGATTATCTCGTGGCTGAATTCAAGAAAGAGCAAGGCATTGACCTGAGCAAAGACAAAGCGGCTGTACAACGTCTGAAAGACGCTGCAGAAAAAGCGAAAAAAGAGCTGTCCGGCGTACTGACAACTACTGTTTCGCTGCCGTTCATCACGGTTGTTGACGGAGTACCACAGCACTTGGAGGTCAACCTGACCCGTGCCAAGTTCGACGAACTGACTGCAAGCCTGGTAGAGCGTACGCTTGGACCAACCCGTCAGGCGCTGAGCGATGCCGGCATGACTCCTGCTGATCTGAACAGAATCGTGCTGGTCGGCGGTTCCACCCGTATTCCTGCCGTACAGGATGCGATCAAGAAGCTTACAGGCAAAGAGCCTCACAAAGGCGTTAACCCGGATGAAGTAGTAGCCCTTGGTGCTGCTGTTCAAGCGGGCGTGCTGACTGGTGATGTTAAAGACGTGGTCTTGCTTGACGTAACTCCGCTGTCCCTGGGGATTGAAACTGCAGGCGGCGTATTCACGAAGATGATCGAGCGCAACACTACGATCCCTACAAGCAAATCGCAGGTGTTCTCGACCTTCGCTGACAGCCAGCCGAGCGTGGAAATCCACGTACTGCAGGGTGAGCGCCAGATGGCGAACGGCAACAAGACACTAGGACGCTTCATGCTGAACGAGATTCCACCGGCACCGCGCGGCGTACCGCAGATCGAAGTAACCTTCGACATCGATGCCAACGGTATCGTTAACGTATCTGCTACGGATAAAGGCACCAACAAGAGCCAGAAGATCACTATCACTTCTTCCAGCGGCTTGAGCGATGCTGAAGTAGAACAGATGATGAAGGATGCCGAGCTGCATGCTGAGGAAGACCGTAAGCGTAAAGAACTGGTAGAAGCGAAGAACAACGCTGACCAGCTCGTATACTCCACGGACAAAGTCATCAAGGACCTTGCTGACAAAGTCGACGCTTCCGAAATCGAGAAAGCCAATGAAGCCAAAGACAAAGTGAAGGCTGCACTGGAAACCGACAACCTGGAAGAAATCACTGCCGCTACAGAGGCGCTGAATGAGATCGTACAGCAGTTGTCTGTGAAGCTGTATGAACAGGCTGCACAAGCTGAACAAGGCGCTGAAGGCGGCCAGGGAGCTTCTGAAGGCAATGCCAAGAAAGACAACGTGGTAGACGCCGATTACGAAGTGGTTGACGATGAGAAGAATCAAGGGTAACCTTAAACGATAAGTTTCTATTTGGTGAGAGGGGAAGGTCAAAACCGGGGCATCCCGTGTTTTGGCTTTCCCTTTAAAATGTAAGGATTTATGGGTTTCCCGTCATAAATTTCTTCTTACATTTCTCGAAGAAACGGTGCCGTCCCCGCGGGACGGCGTAGCCGTTTCTACTTGCCATGTTAAGGGCAGAAGAATAACGATGTACGGAGGTGAAAGCAGTGGCAGATAAACGCGATTATTATGAGGTTCTGGGCCTCGGAAGAGATGCTTCAGACGAAGATGTGAAGAAAGCGTACCGTAAGCTGGCGCGCCAGTATCATCCGGATGTGAATAAAGCGGGCGATGCAGAAGCCAAGTTCAAAGAGGTTAAGGAAGCTTACGATGTCCTCAGTGACGGGCAGCAGCGGGCTCGTTATGACCAATATGGACATATTGATCCTAACCAGGGCATGGGCGGCGGCTTTGGCGGCGGCGGCGGAGATTTCGGCGGTCTTGGCGATATCTTTGACATGTTCTTCGGCGGCGGCGGACGGCGTGATCCGAATGCACCGCAGCGCGGCGGCGATTTGCAGTATACGATGACCATTGAATTCAAGGAAGCGGTATTCGGTAAAGAAACCGATATTACAATTCCGCGCACGGAGACCTGTGATACCTGCTTTGGCTCCGGTGCCAAACCTGGAACGAAGCCGGAGACCTGTTCCGTATGTCACGGCAGCGGCCAGCAGGAATTCGTGCAGAATACACCGCTTGGACAGATGCGTAACCGCCGTCCCTGCTCCCATTGCAGCGGCACCGGCAAAATCATCAAAGAAAAATGTACGACATGTGCAGGCCAGGGCAAGGTTAAGAAACAGCGCAAGATTCATGTGCGCATTCCTGCCGGTGTCGATGACGGTGCGCAGCTGCGCATGACCGGTGAAGGCGAAGGCGGCACACGCGGCGGCCCTGCCGGAGATCTGTACATTGTGTTCCGCGTCAAGAATCACGATTTCTTCGAGCGCGAGAACGATGATATTATGTGCGAGGTTCCATTGACGTTCGCTCAGGCGGCGCTTGGTGACGAGATCGAAATTCCTACACTTACCGAAAAAGTGAAGCTCAAGATTCCTGCAGGCACACAGACCGGCACCTTCTTCCGCCTCAAAGGCAAAGGTGTTCCGCATCTGCGCGGCAGCGGAGTCGGCGATCAGCATGTCCGCGTCATTGTGGTCACGCCTAGCAAGCTTAGTGATGAGCAGAAAGACCTGCTCCGCCAGTTCGCCTCCTACAATGGGGAGAACACTCATGAGCAGGAGCAGTCTTTCTTTGACCGCGTGAAGCGTGCGTTCCGCGGGGACTAATCTTCATAAGTGTATTAATTCTGCGGCCATACGGAGCCGGATAGCAGCGCCCGGGCGTTTTATATTTGGCTGGCGCAGCAGACCGGGCTGTCAGCGGACTGAGGCGGACTGAGAATCGCTTATTTCCCGAAATACCCCGGTATTGAGGCTGGATCGGACTGAGATTCCGTTATCTTGTTCATTGGAGTCCGAAATCAGGGGCAGCTGGTCATATAACGGAATCTCAGTCCGTTTGGCCTGTGAATCGGCCTGAATTGCCGAATTAGCGGAATCTCAGTCCGAAACAGCGCTGATGGAGAATAACCACTCCCGTTAGCGTAATCTACGGTACACTGGTACCGGTATATCGAATAAAATGGACTTTTGTCAAGGAAGTAGATGTCACACAACGGTTTTTCGAGTGAATAGCTTATCGTTACGGACAGCAGAGACGTTAAGCCTGCGGAAAG
>NZ_JUEI01000115.1:0-14035 GCF_000802655.2 Paenibacillus sp. IHB B 3415
CACAGTTTTCGTCAACTTCGCGTTATTTCTTATTGTGCTAACGGGAAACGATAGCTCAATAAAACCAAGAAGGCGGCCGATCATTGTGGTCAGCTGCTTTGTTAAGCTAAAGACTAGAATCTTTACAATATATGGTATTATAGAAAAAGCCGATATGCATGGATTGTCCGAAGTAACTTAGTAGTGCACAAAATGTTGCGGAGCCAATTCCTGTCTCATTTATACTTGAATTCGAGAGGGGGAATGAAATGGAGTGGCTAGGCTGTTTGCCTTTAAAGACGAATCTAGCAATACTGACGGGTATACCACTGTGACTATTTCCGAACATACGTGGGCAATCTTTCCTTCTGAACCACATCCGTGGGAACAGTTCGGGGTTACGATCGAATCACTATACAAGCGCTTTTACAGCGAATGGCTACCGACGGCCGGTTATGAGCAGGTAGGCGGGATAGAATTTGAAATGAACGGCTCAAAAGACGGGTTAAACTACATTGAACTTTGGTTCGCGGTTCGTAAAGTGTGATAATACAAAGAAAACAGCGGATCAATGTGATCGGCTGCTTTTGTTAGCTAACGGGCAGGGTAGTTGAATGATTTCGCGAATAACTTAAGTCATGACGAATTTACGAAGTTCGCAAAAAGACGTTAGCCGAAAGAAGTTCTTAGTTTAGGAGGAGTCTATATGATATTAGAAAAAGTTATAAATAGAATTGTAATACAAAGTGAATATAAGGATTTTGTTGATAAGTATATAGATAATATACTTACCGAATTTAAAGGTAAGATTCATAGCATTTATATGTGTGGCTCGATTCCAAAAGGAACTGCTAAACCTTTTAAGTCAGATGCAGACTTTACTATTGTTTGTCTAAATCCCAAAGATATTGATTACGAAAGATTGTCAAATATTAAAGACAGGCTTTTGGAAGAATATCCAGTAGTAACTAAGATTGATACGATAATTTGCTCGATTGACGATGTATTAAGTAAACCAAATGAGTGGGGTTTTTGGGTAAAGATAATTTGTGTTTGCATATATGGTCATGACGTTGGTGAAAAAGTACCACCGATAATTATTTCTCCAGAGTTCATTTTAGACTTAAATACAGAGACCAAGGAGGAAGTAGATCATATACATAGTTTACTTTCTAATGCTAGTGATAACACAATGAAAACTAGATATATTAAAGGTTACTCTAAGAGATTAATTCGTGCATTATACTCTTTGGTTTTAGAAGATACAGGTGTATGGCAAGATGACATTTTTAAGATGAAGAATGCCATATTAAACTATTGTGAGATTGACTCCGCTTTAGTTGATTATCTGTATGCTTGTTACTTGGATAGTAATGTACTTGTTGAAGAGTTTCTGGGAATTGCAGATGAAGTATATAGCTATTTTGAGAACGCCTTAAATGCAATGGCTGCTTCCAGAACTTCCTTCGGCTAACACCATATTGACGCTCCGGGTTACTCTGAGAAGCATCAAAAGTTAGCCAAAGGATATATAAACCCGTCCACGTAAGTATTTTTTAATATTATGAGGGAAGATGTTATGGGAAAAATAAGTTGGATATTATGCCCTATTTGCAGAACAAAACACGGTTGAAAGTTCGTGAGGATACAATACTTGAAAACTTCCCGTTGTTCTGTCCAAAATGCAAACAGGAAACCCTAATCAATGTACAACAACTAAATATATCAGTTATTAAAGAGCTGGACGCTTAGACGCAGAGCCGATAATTTGTGAGAACTTCACAATTATCGGCTCTCTCTTTTTTTGAAACCACCTGTACAACATGATTTCTGATAATTACAGAGTAAGTATTAAGTGTTTGTTATCGCGTCAGTTTTACATCGGTTTTGAAATCAAAAATTCAAAACTACCATTCTTTAGCAAGACATTAAGTGGGCGTGATAACCTCTCCCTTATTAACTGCGACGGCTTTGAGATAGGGGGAACCCTAAGTTGCCTTTGAATGACCGTGAGGGTTCCTCACTTTACTGTGACGACTGGATATAGCAGAAGTTTTTCATCTATATGATTTCAAAAAAAATCAAAAATTATGGCCCACCAGTGCGGCCATTTTTTGTTCGACACCTTTCGGGGGTTTCCCTAGAAGGTGTTTTTTTTATACCCTTTTTTGACTATTTTCGAGCTTTGTTAACATGTTTTTTCGGACAAGCCTGCTCACTTCGGGCCAACTTGGCCCGAAGTGTTACCTCTTCCCCGCTGTCGCTCCCCGCCGCCTCCATTCGATTTCTTCTCCCCCAAAAAATCGAACGGAGGAACACTATATGGCAACAATCAATCTGCGGGATTACTACCCATTTTGCAATCACGACATTTTCCTTGATATTCCTGATGAAGTCGCAACAGTCCTGCTGGAAGCCGAACGGCAGGAAGAAGCGTATCGGCGGCGCATGTACCTTCACAAGGCGCAGTATCCTCTTGACCGAAACGATGGATTCGAGCATGATATTTGTTTCGTTTCCCTATCCCCTTCCGAAGTGTATGAACGCAAAATAACAGCCCAACAGTTGCATGCCGCTATCAGCGCTTTGCCGGACAAACAAGGCAAACGAATTTATGCGCATTACGTACTTGGCATTAGTAAATCCGAAATTGCACGGGCCGAGAGAGTTTTGGAAAAAAATATCCGCAAGTCCGTCAGCCAGGGCCTTCGGAACTTGGAAATTTTTTTGAGAAACTTTTCTGAATGAGGGTCGGTTTTGCCTTGAAAATGTCACGGTTATTGGAAGGAGATTTTTCTTCCGCTAGTGCTCTTTGAAAACTGCATACGGATGACCCGAATACGTTTTGGAATCTGCATGCTGAACGGTGGCGGACAGAAGAGGTTCCAATCGGTGGCGATTAGCGCGGATGATGATGAAACGACTAAATTTATCGAGGAGATCAAGCGCTATTGGCGGAATGAAGTGCGACTACGGAAAGTAGATCGAGAAACAGAGGGGAATGAAGTTTCTTCTTTGCTTATAGAAATAGCCGATGAGGAAGTCCATGAGCCAATCGATGGTAAGGATGAACCGGACGGACCGACACCGATAAGTGTGGCTTCATTAGCGGAGTGGACGGATCTGGAGGAAGAGGAGGTACCATCTATAAACGAGAGTGTGTACGATCATGTCATTCGCTTGGCGCGTGAACATAACGGTGTATCCGGAAGGCTGCTGCAGCATGCGCTGAACGTTGATTATGTGACGGCAGTTACCTATGTGGAACAACTAAGTAAAGAAGGAAGGGTAGCAGCAGAGTATGATCCGGAGACGGGGTTGAAGCCTTGGCTGGCAGATACCAAAGAGAGTGATGAAGAATTACTGCTTCGGGTTCAGCGGATGATTTGTGAGACGAGATCCACCCGTTCCACGATTCATCAAGCCCTTGGGATTCGCAAGGAAAAGGTGCTGCAGCTGATGAGCCAATTGGTGAAGCCAGATTTTTTATACCCTCCGACAAGCACCAAAGGAGGATATACGCTGGCTTGGGATGAGGATCAGATTCAACGCTTTCTATTCAATGAAGAGGAATAAGCTCTGTTAAATAGATTTCTAGTTCCCGTTTCTGGTTCCCACCAGAAAAGCCGAAAACTCGCGTGGTTATGGGCTTTTTTGTTTATGAGGAATAGACAAATCAGCCGGGAACTAGAACGGGAACTAGAAAATCCAGTCTAACTTTAATCAAAAAAGGGAGTGAGTGTCTATGTTAAAGAAAAGGTGCTGGAGCAATAAAAAAAGGCAGGATTGCTTATACCATTTATTGCAGCTTAATGACGGGTCTGACTACGAAGCCGGCAACCTAGTCTGATACTAAGCAGCCCCGCTATTCAGAAAGATGCGGAACAGAAGCGGGTACTGTTCACGACCTGGATAGGTGCAAAATATGAAGTTAGCCTATCCCTGCTCTCAGGAGAAGCTGGCATAGTTGTTAAGCTATATGATGGACCGCCGGATTCCCTGTGCATGTCCGTTTATTGGCAGGGAGTCGAACAGGCGCTCCTGGAGAATGATTCATTTGAAGGCCTGAAAGCCCTCCGGTTTCATACGCCCCAATGTAACCTTTTACAGTTTTCGCACTTCGGTTGATGGTATGGGCAATTTCCTCCACTTCTGCTCCTTGTAGATACAAATACAGTGTCTGGTATCGTTCGTACATCCGACGTTTTTTGGCTTGTTTCATCGCGGTTTGGATCTCTTGAAAGGATGCTGTATGGTCCATTACATTCCCCTACCTGTCCTTACCATAGTTTTCTAATCTTTAGTTCAACTTATATAGATGACTTATTTGCTATTAATTCTATATTTATAACAGGAGAGATTTATGAGTAACACATTTAAAGTCCTGGAGTGCGATGCAGATTTCCTGACGGCAGCCCTGGTACAATCCAAGATATCTGTCTGGTACCGGGAAGACCCGACCCTATCGGCTATCTTATGGGTTATGGGGGAATAATGGAGGGATGCACAACGGAATCAATTAAGTTAGCAGGTTCCTATTTCGTACGTGAGCGGTTTGAATTCAGAGCATACATAAAATAACCCGCCGGGCTTTTGCTTTTGCCTGACGGGTTGTTTTTCTGTGGCTTTCATGTAATGCCATATATTTTTTTCACGATAGCAGTTAGCTATCCAATAAAGACAACTGCGTCTTTACGTTGAAATGCAATGGGTAATTTCTTTTCAAGAAGTTTGGCCCTTGTGTAGATATGTTGTTTAATAACTTCATCTTTTACATTTTGATCTACCCAAGTCTTCAATTGTTTTATTTCGCTAAGGATGTCAGGTAAATCAATTTCCTGTACATCGATTCCTGGAGTAATATATTGCAGTCTTTCTAATTTCAAGGCTTCAATTCCGGGCATCCAATATTTATAGAAAAAATCTTCGGTAGCAATTGGAATGTAAAATCGTTCTTCTAAGTCACCTTGGGCATTAACGATGAATGCACAAACTGTCATACTTAATTACCTCCAAAAGTTGCACTAAATTTAAAGTCAGGAAATTCTTCACTGAGTTGATTACAAACATTTTCTGTTGCTTGTCTCAAGTCAGGCGTGTTCCAATCTAACCTGAAAACAAATTCTCGGAAATTTCTGATAGATTCAAGATGTCAAATCAAATAAAGCCTGCAGAATGAACTAGTTTTATAGATCGATAGTCCCATCTTATGGATTTATTATATTTTATTTCTTTATTTTAAATGATAATACACTTGAGGGTATGGAAAATTTATCAGATTTCGGTGAATAAAGGAAAGTGGCTGGAAGGGGGGATTTGAAACCTGTAGAAAATACAAAGGACGGAAAGGCTGAAATTCGCGCGCTATTTCGAAATAAACCGACAGGGGTGGAAACAATGAGACCAAAGTATATAAAGTTCCTGTTAACAACACTGACCGTTATTTTTTTATCAAGCTTGGTTACTATATCTGCATCAGCAGTCCAATATGATTATGACGATTTGAACCGCTTAACAGCGGCTGGAGAGGATAACGGAGCAACTACGCAGTATCAATACGATGCGGGCGGAAATTTGCTAAGTGTCACTACGGTTCCAAATGTTTCCAATCCGGAAGTGGCTCGTTCTTTACCTGATGGGCTTGCGGGAGATTCAGTAATGGATGGCTGGATACCGTATTTCACCGGAGGTGTCAGTGCACAGTATAGTGTGATACGCAGTGCTGCTGCGAATAACGGAAAAGCCTCCGTTCAAGACAACATCTATGGGGCTGCCCCCGCACCAGCGGTGACTGTAGACGTATACGGAAATTCGCCTGCACCGGCTTATCCGGTACAGGTCATTACAGCCAACTCGGGCATAGCCGGCGGAGCAAATGTATATAAGGATGTCACAATAAGCTCCAGCGAGACCTATTCCATCTCGGGCGAGGTTTCCGCAGAGCAGCTGCAGCATGCAGCGGTCCAGGTCATTGTCAACTATTACGATGCAAGGAACCACTTAATCGGGTATGAGAATGCTATCAATGTTCTGGAAACGTCTGATTGGAGCGAATTTAGCAAACTGCTGCAGATACCGGATACAGCGGTTAAGGCCAGAGTGCATCTCCAAATACTGATTCTGGAAGCGGAAGGTTCGGGAATCGCCAATTTCGCAGATCTTTCCCTTGAACCTTATCGGTTGCCATAATGGGAGGCGCCATGCAGATGAACCGAAAGCGTCTATTGCAGAGTGCCGTTGCTATCGTCGTTATACTCTCCATTGTTTTTATGATCAAGCCCCAGTCAACCCAGGCGGCAGAGACGACTTCCTACCCAATATCCCCGGGCGAATCCGCCCTTGTTACCTCAGCTTATACAGCATCTACTACGATTTATGTGAAGGGCTCATCCTTTGATTATGTGAAATATAACAGTAATGGAGAAGTCGCAAATGTAGGACAGGAAGAGACCTCCGATACTTATACAGCTACATTGGGACAGCGCGTGATTGTCACTAATACTTCATCGGGTGTTGTAACCCTGGAGACCAAAACCCGTGCCTTGAATATGAGCTATACCTCAACACCCGCGTTAATCAAAAAATGGCTCGCCCCGGGGCAAAGCCTGACCGCTTATAATCTGAGTGCTGCCACTGAATCCATCAGCGTAGGCGGAGAAAACGATTATGCGGATTATGATGCGGCTGGCGCATTGCTGTCCTATGCAGTTGGCGACTCCGGCGGCAACATGACGATTCCTGACGGAGAACGTTCAGCGGTAACGAATAGGGATACCGTAGGCTATGAGGTTTTTGGCGCCTACGAAATTTTCCAGCTATATGACCGGGCAACCCCCGCAGCGTTCCACTGGATGTTGCAGCCAGGCGAAACCTTGCAGGCGGTCAGTCATGCTGCCAAGAGTTTCACGCTGCATCTGGACTACAAATATTATCAATATGCGCTTTACGGTAACGATGGGGAGCTTGATTCCTATGGCTATTCATCTTCGACTTTGCGGACAATTTCGCCTCTGGAGAAATTCATTATTACCAATCAGGACGATGAAGCAATGGAAGTCAATGGACCCTATGATGGATTCAATGTGACCTCAAGGGCACTTCCCGCTTTATACACAGGCACATTGCAAAATGGCGAAAGTCTGAAGATTCGGAACATAAGCGACAAAGCGTATACGCTGGATTTTGACGGTTCTTATGATTTTGCCGAATATAACACCACAGGTGAAGTTGTCAACTACGGTAAGGGAACGGTAACGGGAACGAATTCCATTGCAGCCGGGGGATATATTGTTGTAACTAAGTCCGGCACAGGGATCGTGGAGGTCGGAGGTCCTTACGATGGGTTTCAGTTTACAGCCAGCGCTTATCCGGCACTCTATACCCGGAGCGTTCTGCCGGGCCAGAGTCTGGAAGCCGCCAATCGGACGGCAGGGTTAGCCAAGATCGAGTTCACCGGAACCTATGATTATGCGATGTACGATGAACCGGGAGGCATTAAAAGTTATTTTGCCAACCGCACACTCGGAGGACACAGCATACCTGATGCGCAGCGGATTGCTTTTACCAATGTGGGTGCCACTACCGGAGAGCTTTATGCTCCATATGACGCATTCCTCTTCTCAAACCGTGTTTCTCCAGTGACTTTCCAAGAGAATCTGGCACCGGGAAAGAGCGTGGACGCCGACAATATTACTGCGTACAGCTTCTCGATTGCTGCTAGTGGCCAGAATCACTATGTGGTCTATGATACGGGCAATAAAGTCAGCGAGTTCGGCCGTCCCACGCAGGCGGAGAGCTACAGTATCAGTGATACGGAGTCACTGGTGCTTACCAACAGTGGACTGACGAATATAACGGTATCCGGACCGTATGACGCTTTTGTGTACAGCGGACGTACGAATCCGGCTCTGAGCAAGACATATCTTCCATACGGAAGCAGTCTGCGCCTTGCGAGTCTCAGTCCTGCTGCCTTCGGTCTGGATCTGGAGGGAAGCCATGATCAGGCCAGTTATATGGCGAATGGGGATTTGCGTTCCTTTGACCATAAAAGAGTGCTTAGCAGTCTATCCTTGTTCAGCGGAGAACGGATTACGATTACCGGCTCGGGAAGCACGCCCCTCCAGGTAATTACACCTTTTGATGTGACAAGGGTTGAGATTAGCGCTACGCCCGCCCTTGCCCTTCGAGCCCTGGCACCGGCGCAAAGTGTGGAGTTCACCAATACTTCCACACAGACTAAGAACATTGAGATGACCGGAACCCATGATTTGATGGAGTACACTATCTCCGGTGCCCCAAATGTCTACACTCAAGAACGCACCCTTTCTTATAAAAGCCTTAGCGCGGCTGAGCGCGTCGCTGTCGAGAACAGTGATGCCGGGGCCATCGATGTTTATGGCGCTTATGAATTGTTCTCCGTGGCAGACCGGGTGAATCCGGTAACATTCAAACGGGCCCTGTCATCCGGGCAAAGTCTTGATATCACTAATATGTCAGGCAAGCTGTTCTCCATCTATGCGGACAGTCTCTACGATTATGCCCAGTATGATGGAACCGGAGATGCTGTGGACGCTGACCGTGAATACGGCCTTCATTCCAAAAGCGTACCGGCCGTCAGCCGGCTCTCACTTACGGCTGCAGGTGCTTCGGTCACCGTAAAAGGTCCCTATGATGTATTTACGGTTAAAGCGCGATCGAATCCGGCATTGTTTGAACTTGCGCTGTCGCCTTGGCAGAGCATGGAGGCTGTATATACAGGTGCTTCAGAAGGCGATGTTCATATGACGGGAGATTATGATTATTCTCTCAAGAACGCTGACGGCACTTTGAGTGCGTACGCAAGAAATCAGAGCCTTAGCCGCAAGGAGCCTGTAGAGGCCGGTCAAGAAATCGCTGTTGAAAACAGTGATGAGACCGGAATTGTGGTCTTTGGGGCCTATGATGTATTTCAGGCTTCATCACGTGCCAACCCGGTTACCTTCCACCGCTCACTGGCTCCCGGTGAGAGCATGGAAGCCGTGAATCATACGTCGAAGCTGTTTTATCTTTACCCGACCGGGCTTCATGATTCTGTTCAATTTGACAGTACCGGAGAAGTTGCTTCAATTGACCGGGCCAATGTCTCGGGAACGAAATCAATCACTGCCGGCTCCCGCATTGCAATCACTAACAGCGATGCGGCCTCTATTCTGGTCGAAGGTGCATATGACGTGTATTCCGTGACGAGCCGCAGTAATCCCGCTTTATTCATAGCTGATCTCCAGCCGGGGTCAAGCATAGAAGCGGTTTACACCGGTATAACGGATGCTGATGTCAAACTGACTGGAGCTTATGATTTTGCACTCTACGAGGGCTCCGGGACACTTGAACAGTATGGGCATCATTATACATCTGTTCTGACCCAGAAGATTGAGGCAGGTAAGGTGATCGCTGTCCAGAACAGCGACGAAGCTGCCATTGAGGTATACGGTGCATACGATGTGTTCCGGACTCAACCACGCGTTAATCCGGTTACCTTCACCCGTACCCTGACTTCCGGCGAGAGTATCGGGATTCGTG
Organism: Paenibacillus sp. IHB B 3415; assembly: GCF_000802655.2. Taxonomy (NCBI): domain Bacteria; kingdom Bacillati; phylum Bacillota; class Bacilli; order Caryophanales; family Paenibacillaceae; genus Paenibacillus; species Paenibacillus sp. IHB B 3415. The sequence goes on from NZ_JUEI01000115.1 coordinate 9,538, forward strand.
CCAGCACATCCAAGCAGCTGTCCCTTTATTTCGACGGCCTCTTCGATTATGCAAGGTACAGCGGCGACGGTGGGGTAAGCTCCTATAACACCTGGTACACCGCAGTGTCCTTGTCGCTTCAAGGGGATGACAGAATGGATGTTTCTCCTTCCGAGGCACAGACAGTCACTGTATCGGGTTCCTATGACGGCTATACTCTGACCGGGCGGAATGCGCGTGCGGTGACGGTACGGACACTGCAGGCTGGAGAGAGCTTCTCGGTGCGGAACATTACGCCGGATTCGTTCAATCTCAAAATTGACGGAGTCTACGACTATCAGATTTATGATTTGTCAGGGAACATGGACAGCTTCGGCAATGACAGCTCCCTGGCGAGCCGGACCCTGGGCTCTACCAAGCGGATAGTCATCACCGGAACTGAAGCAGGAGCGGTAACACTGGCCGTGCCGACCGACGCCGTTCGTATCACAGATGGCGATTCTGAATTCCTGAGAGCACTTGAATTTGGAGAGACTCTGGAGGCTGTTAACACCACAAACTCAGCCGCCGGTCTCATTGTTAGCGGTAAATATGACCTGGCTATCTATAATGCTTCCGGCAATCCCTACAGCTTCGCCAGAGAGACAACGAACGCCGCCCTTTCCATTCCGGCTGGATACCGGGCAGTTCTTACCAGCCGGCAAACCGCTGGTACGGTAGTGAACGGCAGTCAAACAGCCTTCCGGGTTACGGAACAGAGCAACCCTGCCCTGAATGTTGTGAAGCCCGGACAGTATAATACGGTGCAGATTAAAAATGTCAGCAGCGGCACCTGGAGTATATCGGCTGATGGCCGGACGGACTGGGTGTCCTACAATGGAAGCGGTGCGGTACTGGATTACGCACTGAAGTCAGAAGCCAGCAGTTTTGCATTGCCGCCATCAGGACGTGTAATTGTTACGCAGCCCTCCCTTGACGGTCTTGCATTATGGGGACCATATGATGCTGTGGAGACGCAGATTCTGGATCATCCGGCCCTGGAACAGCGAGAATTGGGGCAAGGAATGGTGTTGTCCGCTCTAAACCTGACTGCCTCCAGCCAGTCTGTGAAGGTAGCGGGGGCATTCAGTTATCGCATCGGCGAAGGTACTGAGGGAGCCGGACAAAGCCCGCTCGCCGTCCCTGCCGGAGCAGCGGCGCTGATCCGCAATACGGATACAGAAGATTATCAGGTCTTTGCTCCGTATGGAACTTTCGAGCTGGTGGATTATGGAACCGGGACGGGACCGATATCAGGCAGCGGGGCCGCAGAGCAGATCGCCAAGCTGGACCCTGCGGATTATGACCCGCAATCCCTCGTCTCCGATCCGGTGGATACGGGTTCCGGTGCGCAGATCATAAACCGGACGCTGCTCACCGCACACGGAGCGGTACCTGTTCCGTTCCAGGCACAGTATCACTCGCTGTTAACCGGTGAAGGAGCGCTGGGCAGCGGCTGGAGCCATAACTTCGCCATTCGTCTTGAAGCTGACAGTAGCGGTAATACCGTGAAGGTGTACTGGAACGACTTCCGTAATAACACATTCGTTCGTGGAACAAGCGGTGCGTTCACCTCACCAGACGAAGCAGCCATGCTTGACAGCTTGACTGAAGGTACGGATGGCACCTATGTTCTGCAGCGCAATGACGGGTCCGTATACCGCTTTGCGGAGACTGGGCAGTTGACTTCCTTGGCTGACCGGACCGGTGTCCGGATAGAATTGGCATACTCGCCAGCCGGGCAGTTGGTCTCAGTCATTGATCCGCTTACCGGAGCAGGCCTTACACTTGGCTACAATGCCGCAGGCCATGTCTCTACCGTCACCGATCAGGCGGATAGACAGATATCCATAGCCTACGATACGGACGGAAGAGTAAGTGAACTCACCGATGCTATGGGAAGAACCACACAATACGCATATGACAGTGCGGGACGAATTGTATCTGCGACAAGCGAAGGTGTCCGGTTATTTGAGAATGAGTTCGATAGTGTAGGCAGAATAGTGGCGCAGCAGGACGCTATAGCCGGCGGCAGCCCGACCGAGTTCGCCTATGCGGAAGCAGCGGGCCAGCTAGTAACTACCGTTACTGACCGCAATGGACATGTTCAGAAGCGGACACATGATGCGAAATACCGGCTTCTGGGCGTTGAAGATGAGCTTGGACATGCCACAACGTACACCTACGACGATAACGGTAACCGGGCAAGTGTCACGAATACACTGAACCAGACAGCTGCGTTCACCTACGATGACCGCAGCAATCTGCTTAGTGCAGCGGATCATACCGGGAATACCCTTCAAATGTCGTACGATGCACAGAACAATCTGCTGACCGCAACCGGACCGGACGGCAGCACGGTGGTTAACACGTATGACGGCAGCAACCGCCTCCTGAGCGTGACCGATCCCGAGAGCGGGACGACATCCTATACGTATGATGATAATGGGCTGCTCCTTACGGCAGCCGATCCGCTTAGCGGCACCACTCAGTATACGTATACCGGCAACCGGTTAACGGGTATGCAGAACGCGGAAGGTGAGACGATTGCCTTCGGATACGACAGTGCCGGCAGGCTGGTGAGTCAGACTGACGGGGCAGGCAATGTCACGCAAATGGCCTATAACGCGGACGATCAGCTAGTGACTGAGACCAATGCGCTTGGCCATACGGGCTCCTATACGTATGATAACCAAGGCTTCCTGGCCACGGAAAGTGATGCTCTTGGCAATATCACAAGCTATGTGTATGATGGCAATGGCAATATTACAGAAGTTACCAATGCGCTGGATGAGACGCTGACAATTGTCTACGACGGTGAAGGCCGGATGGACAGTCTGACCGATTCCCTGAGTCATGCCGTCAACTATACCTATGATGCTACAGGCAATCTGCTTACCGAGACTAATGCGGCAGGCGAATCAGTAAGGTATGTCTATGATGAACTGAACCGGATGACAGAAGCGTATGATGCGGAGAACATCAGGATTTATACAGCGGGCTATGATTCCGCAGGCAATCTGGTGACACTGACCGATGCTCTTGACCATACTTTAACGAATGTCTATGACGCGTTGAACCGGATTACAGAGAGTACGGACTCGCTGCAGCGGACAACCCGGTATGTGTATGACGAGCTGAGCCGGCTGACTGCGGTGACAGATCCGCTGCAAGGACAAGCCAGCCGCAGCTTCGATGCGCTGAGTCGAATTACCGGAGTGACCGATCCCAACAGAAATACCACCGGATATACCTATGACCTTGTCGGCCGTCTGACTGGTGAAACAGACGCCTCCGGCGGAAGCCATACCTATCAATACAATCTGCTGGGTCAGCTTGCCCAGGAGACGAACGGGCGCAATCAGCAGACGGCCTACACCTATGACGCCGCCAGCCGCCTGGACCAGTTCACAGATCCGGCTGGAAGTGTATCGTATTCGTATGATGCCAATGGCAATGTGACCGCGGTCAGTGAAGGCGGCAAGACATTGACCCGGACATTTGATGCTTTGGACCGGGTGGAGCAGTACACGGACGAGGATGGCAACCTGATTCAGTATACGTATGATGCAGACGGCAATCTGAGCGTTCTGACATATCCGGACGGCAAGAAGGTCACGTATACGTATGATGCTGCCGGACGGATGAAGACTGTTACGGATTGGGATAACCGGACAACAACCTACGGGTACGATACCAATGGACAGCTTGAGTCCACGCAAAGACCGAACGGAACGGTGGAATCCCGCACCTACGATGCCAATGGACAACTGACAAGCCTGTCCGACAAGCGGGCTGATGGCAGTATCCTGTATGAAGCAGGCTACCTCTATGATGCAGCAGGCAATGTGGTGACAGAGACAGTTAACGGTACACAGACCGTAACCTCCAGCGTGTATGGTGCCGAACCGCTGATTGATATCAATGGACCGGGGCTGTCACCGGCTGCGGAGCTGTTCACCGTAGCGGATGCTGCCATGACGTACAAGGCGGACAACCGGCTGGACAGCTACAATGGCAGTGCCGTAAACTATGACGCTGACGGCAATATGACATTTGGACCGCTGCAGGGCAGTATGCAGACGTACACATACGATGCCCGCAACCGCCTGACTGAAGCGGGTGGGGTAAGCTATGGCTACAATAGTGAGAACGCACGAACCTCCGTAACGGTGAACGGGCTGACGACCAAGTATGTCGTGAACCCGCACGCAGCACTGTCACAGGTGCTGATGGAACAGGACAGCCAGGGGCAAGGGAAAGCCTGGTACGTCTACGGACTGGGCTTAATCAGCCGGGAGGATGCGGCGGGAAATGTTCAGAGCTATCACTACGACCGTCGTGGCAGCACGATGGCACTGACCGATGAGACAGGCCAGGTGACCGATTCCTATACGTATGGGAATTACGGAGAAGCGCTGGATCATCAGGGTCGGGCGGAGCAGCCGTTCCGGTATAATGGGCGCGACGGCGTCATGAC
>NZ_JUEI01000116.1:0-13801 GCF_000802655.2 Paenibacillus sp. IHB B 3415
CAGAAGGGCCGCGGCACCGGTGACATGCGATGTCGCCATAGAGGTGCCGCTCATTTCTTTATACCCCTCCCGCAGCCAGCAGGAGGGGATGCCCTCGCCCGGACCGTATACGTCGATATACGGTCCGCGGTTGCTGAAGGCGGCGACGCGCTGCCTTCTGTCAAGGGCGCCTACGGCAATAGTCTCCGGATAGCGCGCGGGGTAATCCCCGCCGCGCTTGCCGTCGTTGCCGCTGGAGGCGATGATGGCAATCCCGGCCCGGTAGGCCTTGATCACCACATCATGCAGGGCTTTACTTCTGGTTTTCATCCCGAAGCTCATATTAATGATATCGATCTTGTTCTGCACGCACCAATCGATGCCCAGGACAATATCAGACACATAGGCGGAGCCGCTGTGGTCAAAAGCCTTGACCGGATAGATCAGCGCCCTGGGGGCTACGCCCATCATGCCGCGCGTCCCTCCGGCTGCAGCCAGGGTGCCGGCAATATGTGTGCCGTGGCCATTGTCATCCAGCGGCATCATGCCGCGGTTCAGCAGATTGACCCCGGAAGCGAGGGAATGCTTCAGATCGGGATGGCGGAAGTCCACGCCCGTATCGATGACGCCGATCTTCACATGGACTCCCGTAGATTTAGACCAGGCCTGCGGGGCATGAATCGACTTGACCCCCCAGGGCAACATGGCAGAACCGCTTTTATCCGGTGACACGGAGTGAACCTGAATCCGGTGATCTTCTTCTATACATAGGGAATCAGCATAACGGTCCATCAGCTTCCCTGCTCCGGCGGCGGGCACGAAGAAGGCCCGGATCAGCGTAGATACCTTAACCTGCCGTAGCCCCGGCGTTTTGGTTTTAAGTGATTTCCACTGGGATAGCGCTCCGGCATACATGCGGGGATCATTGAAGGTCACAATACGCCGCTGGGCATTTGTGGGGGCAGCCTTAATCTCTTCAAGCAGCATCTGCCAAAATCCGTAATAATCCATAAGTTACGCCGTCCCCTCCTCGGTGCCGTGCTGCCATATAGTATGAAAAGAGGCAGACGTCCGAATGGGAACTTGCCCTTTTTTAGCGAAATGGGCTGCCCATCGTGTCAAAAGGCGGAGGATTACATAAAATGAACAGAAGGGAACCGCAAGGCCCCTTTGCAACATCCCGTAAGGAGCCGATCCTTGGCGTGGATACAGTCATGTGCGGAGGGTTTCCCTCCGCCTTTTTAAATTTAAGGGAATCTTTTGGGTTACATAGAGGTTGCGGATAATCAGCCGGCCTGCGATTTCCCGCAGAAGCGGGTGTATTAGACTTGCAATTTGCCCGCAAATAGGTTTTACTTAGGTTTGTTAATGGATATCATGAATTAAGCATGATTTGTAATGTGAACAATGCGTGAGAGGAAGTGTCCTTTAGTGAGTACGCCACTCAATTTAAAGCTGGACCCTGAGAAAGTTAAAGAAATACCGATGGTCGACCTGGCTTTCCTGGTGCTTAAGGCAGCCAATACGCCTTACTACTACCGTGATCTGATGGTCGAGGTAGCCAAGCTGCGCGGGATGACCGATCAAGAGAGCCAAGATACTATTGCACAGTTATATACCGAGATTAACATTGACGGGCGTTTTGCCTGTGTCGGAACCAACCTTTGGGGCCTGAAACGCTGGTACCCGCTGGAACGCTCCGATGATCCTGTCGGCAACACCAAACGCGTACGTATCATCAACGATGAGGACGACGATTTGGAAGATGACGACTTTGCCGAAGAAGAAGAGAATTACGCTGCGGAGGAAGAGGATTTCGATGCGATTGATGAAGATCGCGACGACCTCTATTCTGACGACGACAGCGAAGAGGAAGTTGACGAAGATGTTGTCATTGATGAAGATGACATTGACGAAGACGAAGCGGATGAGGAAGATTCCGAAGACGGCGAAGAAGACGAAGCCGATGATGAGGAAGAGGACGAGAAATTTTAGAATAGTCTTTCCGGCGGTGTAATTCGTCCCTTGACAGGGGCAGGACCGTCAGAGTAAACTATTGCATGGGCTTATAATGAAAGTTAATATGTTTTCTAAAATAAAAAGTGCCCCGGGTCTACGGGTGTCACTTTTTTGTTTTTTTAGATGCCAAAAAAATGCGGTTTTCCGTAATTCTGGAGACTCTGGTCTTAAGTTTTGGTGGTTCTGAAGCAACTTATGGGTTCCCCGGTTTGATGATGGAAAAAAGGGTTACGATAAACAACAAGCGTCCCCTGAATTTCTGGACTTTATTTAGGAGGGTTTTACAGTGACAAAGTATATTTTTGTAACGGGTGGCGTTGTGTCTTCCCTTGGCAAAGGCATCACCGCCGCTTCGCTGGGCAGGCTGCTCAAGAACAGAGGTCTGAAAGTAACGATCCAGAAATTCGATCCTTACATTAACGTAGACCCTGGAACTATGAGTCCTTATCAGCACGGGGAAGTGTTTGTAACCGATGATGGTGCGGAGACTGACCTGGACCTTGGGCATTATGAACGGTTTATTGATATCAATTTGTCGAAGAACAGCAACGTAACCACAGGTAAAATTTATTCCTCCGTTATCAGCAAAGAGCGCCGCGGGGAATATTTGGGCGGCACCGTTCAGGTTATCCCGCACATTACGAATGAAATCAAGGAACGGGTATTCCGCGCTGGCCGTGAGACCGGTTCGGATGTGGTCATTACGGAGATTGGCGGTACTGTAGGGGACATCGAGAGCTTGCCATTCATGGAAGCGATCCGTCAGATCAAGAGTGACATCGGCCGTGAGAATGTAATGTACATTCATGTTACCCTGATTCCTTACATCAAGGCTGCAGGCGAAGTGAAGACAAAGCCGACACAGCATAGTGTAAAAGAGCTGCGCAGCATCGGAATTCAGCCGAATGTGATCGTGTGCCGTACGGAGTATCCTTTGACCGATGATATGAAGGCCAAGCTTGCTTTGTTCTGCGATATTGATAAGAATGCCGTTGTGGAATGCCGCGACGCTTCAACCTTGTATGAAGTTCCGCTTAATTTGCGCGATGAAGGCTTGGATGAGATTGTAGTCAACCACCTGAAGCTGACTACCCCTGCGCCTGATATGCGTGAATGGGAGAGCATGCTTGAACGGATCCAAAAGCTGGAACGTACCGTTGAGATTGCCATTGTCGGTAAGTACGTAGCGCTTCATGATGCTTATTTAAGTGTTGTAGAGTCACTCTCACATGCCGGATTTGCCTCCAATGCCGAAGTGAAACTCCGGTGGGTGGATGCAGAGCTGGTTACGGATGAGAATGTGGACGAGCTGCTAGGCGGCATTGGCGGCATTCTGGTTCCGGGCGGCTTCGGCGACCGCGGGATCGAAGGCAAGATTTCGGCTATCCGCTATGCGCGTGAGCAGTCCATTCCGTTCTTCGGAATCTGCCTGGGTATGCAGGTGTCTGTGATTGAGTACGGCCGTTCCGTGCTCGGAATGACCGGTGCGAACAGCTCCGAGATCGATCCGGCAACCGCGTACCCGCTGATCGACCTCTTGCCTGAACAGAAGGATATTGAGGATATGGGCGGCACCATGCGCCTCGGACTGTATCCTTGCAAGCTTTCCCCTGGTTCACTGGCGATGTCCTGCTATGATGATGAACTGGTCTATGAACGCCACCGTCACCGGTATGAGTTCAATAACGCTTACCGCGATGAGATGGAAAAAGCAGGTCTGGTCTTCTCCGGAACCTCCCCTGACGGCCGTCTGGTTGAGATCGTTGAGCTGCCGGGTCACCCATGGTTCCTGTCCGTGCAATTCCATCCGGAATTCACTTCACGTCCGAACCGTCCGCAGCCGCTGTTCCGTGAATTTGTCAAAGCTTCGCTTACCCATTCCGAACAGCTGTAATAAATATCTTCAGGGCCTGCCGGGCCTGCGGGAGCCTCCTTACGGGGGCTTTCTTTTTTGGAGATAAAGGAAATATACATTTTACACTACACTTTATTCCTCTATTTCTCTTGTTATAGGTCTCATTTATGATATCTCCCAAATTACAAGGGGACTGTACTACCGCTTTTTAACTGGAAATACACCTTTATATGGCATAGATTTACGCATTTTAACCAATTAGCAGGATTTTGGCTACAAAGCACGAATAATAGGTTTCGTATAGACTAAGTTGAAGCGGGGCCGTTAGCTGTGAGAGAGCGCGGTATAGACAATCTGCCTTAAATTCTGGGAGGGTATCGTATGGAAAAAAAGAAAGTATTAATTGTCGATGATCAGAATGGAATCCGGATTCTCCTCATGGAAGTGTTTAATAGTGAAGGTTATGCCACCTTTCAGGCAGCTAACGGGAAATTGGCACTGGAGATCGTCAAGAACGAATCGCCGGATATGGTTCTGCTTGATATGAAAATCCCGGGGATGGACGGACTGGAGATCCTCAAGCATTTGAAGGAGCTGAACCCGGCGATTAAAGTGATTATGATGACGGCTTACGGAGAACTGGACATGATCAAGGAAGCGACCAAGCTGGGAGCCCTGATGCATTTCACCAAGCCGTTTGATATCGATGAGATGCGGGTTGCCGTTAATATGCATCTGTACAATAAGTCGGTTGATCAATGCAGCTAGCTTAGAAATGTACAGTTTGGGTAAGTCCTGTTATGGATACGCTAAAGAGGGAAAGTCCCGCAGGGATATGGGCTGGCTGAATATCGTCCCACCGGGACATTTTTTTGTGTATCCTATTTAGTATTTGACACAGGATGTGCTATAATAGGCCTGTATGTGATGTCGGCTTATATAAGCAACTCAAACATTTTAGGAGGATTGAAACCATGCCATTAGTATCTATGACAGACATGTTAACCAAAGCACTTGAAGGAAAATATGCAGTTGGCCAGTTCAACATCAATAACCTGGAGTGGACTCAAGCGATTCTTGGTGCAGCAGAAGAAGAGAAATCACCAGTAATCCTTGGCGTATCCGAAGGTGCAGCTCGTCACATGGGCGGCTTCTACACTGTAGTTAAGATGGTTGAAGGTCTTATTCATGACATGAAAATTACCGTTCCTGTAGCAATCCACTTGGACCACGGTTCAAGCTTTGACAAATGTAAGGATGCAATCGATGCCGGATTTACTTCCGTTATGATCGACGGCTCCCACCACCCAATCGACGAGAACATTGAAATGACCAAGAAGGTCGTTGAATATGCTCATGCTAAAGGTGTTTCTGTAGAAGCTGAAGTTGGTACTGTAGGCGGACAGGAAGATGACGTTATCGGCGGCATCCAATACGCTGACCTTAACGAATGCGTACGCATCGTTAAAGAAACCGGCATCGACACTTTGGCTCCGGCACTGGGTTCCGTACATGGTCCTTACCTGGGCGAACCGAACCTTGGATTCAAGGAAATGGAAGAAATTCGTGATGCAGTTAACCTTCCGCTCGTACTTCATGGCGGTACTGGTATTCCTGTACATGACATTCAGAAGTCCATCTCCCTGGGTACTTCCAAGATCAACGTAAACACTGAGAACCAAATCGCGTTTGCCAAAGTAGTCCGCGAAGTTCTGGCTGCTAAACCGGATGCTTACGATCCGCGTACATTCATCGCACCAGGCCGCGAAGCCATCAAACAAACCGTTATTGGCAAAATCCGTGAATTCGGATCCAGCAACAAAGCGTAATTTTAACTCTGCCGCGTAACGGGACAGGTTATTTCCTGCTGTCCCGCCTGCATATCTTTATCAGAAGAGTGCACCGCATAGCCGGTGTCTTTCCGGTAAAGTCATTTCAGATTTCCTCAGAAACGGGTGCCGTCCTTAAGTTAGGGCGGCGCAGCCGTTTCTTCTTCTAATCACCATGTCACCACAAGCCACAGCTGGTATTGCCAGAACAAGCCGCAATACACGTAGGGGGAACCAGATAAATTTATGGAAAAATTAATGATTGGCGGCGGACGTCCGCTAGAGGGCGTTGTAACCATCAGCGGAGCAAAGAATAGCGCGATTGCGCTTATTCCAGCGGCGATTTTGGCGGAATCTGAAGTTGTGCTGGATAACCTGCCTGCTCTTAGTGATGTGGCCGTTTACTCCGAAATTCTGGAGGAGCTTGGCGCGAGTGTATCATGGACTGGCAGCCAGATGAGAATTAATCCCTCCCGTATCGTATCCATTCCCATGCCTAACGGACCGGTCAAGAAACTCCGGGCTTCTTATTATATGATGGGTGCGCTTCTCGGCAGATTCAAAGAGGCGACGATTGGTCTTCCCGGCGGCTGTAATTTTGAGCCGCGTCCGATTGACCAGCATATCAAAGGCTTTGAAGCGCTTGGTGCGACTGTAACCAACGATCATGGCTCTATTCACTTGTATGCCAAAGAACTGCGTGGTGCCAAGATTTATCTGGATGTATCCAGCGTTGGAGCCACAATAAATATTATGCTGGCGGCCTCACGTGCCAAAGGCTCTACAATTATTGAAAATGCGGCTAAAGAGCCTGAGATTATAGATGTAGCTACCCTATTAAATTCTATGGGCGCTGTTATTAAAGGCGCCGGTACAGAAACGATCCGGATTGAAGGCGTAACTGAAATGCATGGTTGCCGCCATTCCATCATTCCTGACCGAATTCAAGCGGGAACATATATGATTGCCGCTGCGGCAACGCGTGGCAATGTGCTGATAGATAACGTGATACCCAAGCATCTGGAGGCGCTGACTGCCAAGCTGCTGGAAATGGGAGTAGATATAGAAGAGCTGGATGAGAGTATCCGGGTCATCGGCAGAGCCAAATACCAGCATGCTGATGTCAAAGCATTGATATACCCCGGCTTCGCCACCGATTTGCAATCTCCGATGACAAGTATGCTAACTCAAGCGGAAGGCGTTAGCGTCTTGAGCGATTTCGTATACAGCAACCGGTTCAAGCATGTCCCTGAATTAGTCCGTATGGGCGCCAAGATTCGCGTTGAAGGGCGTTCTGCAATTATTGAGGGCGGCAAGCTCAATGCCGCGAAGGTGAAGGCTGCCGATTTACGGGCAGGTGCGGCTCTGGTCATTGCCGGACTGACCGTTGAGGAAGGGATTACCGAAGTGACAGGCGTGGAGTATATAGACCGCGGTTATGATAACCTCGTAAGCAACCTGCGCAATTTAGGTGCCGAAGTCTGGCGCGAGAACGAATAAGTATGTACCCGGAATGAGTGGAAGGAGAAATTTCCTTATAAACTGCATATCTCCTTCCAATTCGGGTAATCCTATCCTAATAAGCGTTTTCATAGACTCATATTTTGCCCGGCAGAGAACGCCGGAAGAACTCATTATAAAAATTGAATAGGTGGTTATCACACATGGATCTTCAAATTTCCGATCTGGAAGAAATGAAGCTGACCGATCTGTATAAGCTGGCTAAGAAATACCAGATTCCTTATTACGGAACGCTCAAGAAGCGGGAGCTGATCTTCGCGATTCTCCGGGCTCAGGCTGAGCAGAGCGGTCTTATGTTTATGGAAGGCGTGCTTGAGATCCTGCCGGAAGGCTACGGTTTCCTTAGACCGATTAACTACTTGCCGAGTGCGGAGGATATTTATATCTCGGCTTCGCAGATCCGCAAGTTTGATCTTAGAAGCGGCGACCTTGTATCCGGGAAATGCCGGACACCCAAAGAGAATGAACGTTATTTCGGATTGCTTCAAGTCAATGCCGTCAATGGTGAGAATCCGGCCAGTGCAGCTGAACGGTTACATTTCCCGGCCCTTACACCTCTTTATCCGCAAGACAAGCTGCCGCTTGAAACTTCCCCTACCAATATATCTACCCGTATAATGGATTTGCTTGCTCCTGTAGGTCTAGGACAGCGCGGTTTGATTGTAGCACCTCCCAAAGCAGGAAAGACGCTCCTCCTAAAAGAAATTGCCAACAGTATTTCCACTAACAATCCTGAGATTGCATTGTTTGTACTGCTGATCGATGAACGTCCCGAGGAAGTAACCGATATGCAGCGTTCTGTTAAGGGTGAGGTAGTGGCTTCAACATTCGACGAGCTTCCGGAGAATCATATCAAAGTGGCTGAGCTTGTGCTGCAGCGGGCACTGCGTCTGGTTGAACACAAGAAAGATGTCGTTATTCTGCTCGACAGCATTACCCGTCTGGCCCGTGCCTATAATCTCGTGGTTCCGCCATCCGGCCGGACACTGAGCGGAGGGATTGATCCCGCGGCCTTCCATCGCCCTAAGCGCTTCTTCGGTTCCGCGCGGAACGTAGAAGAAGGCGGAAGCCTGACCATACTGGCAACAGCGCTGATTGATACCGGATCACGCATGGACGATATTATTTACGAAGAATTCAAAGGTACAGGGAACATGGAGCTTCACCTGGACCGCAAGCTGGCAGAACGCCGTATCTTCCCGGCCATCGATATCCGCCGTTCGGGTACACGCCGCGAGGAAGTATTGCTTAGCAAGGAAGAACTGGATACCATCTGGTCAATCCGTAAAAATATGAATGAATCCTACGACTTCGTAGAAGGATTCCTGAAGAAACTGCGTGACACCAAGACGAATGCTGAGTTCCTGGCCTCTTTTGATGTGGCGGGCAACAAGGATTCTTCGTCAGCAAACAGTACCGCCAGCAAAGGCGGAACATCGAACAGCGGTTCATCGGCCCGCCGTACTACGCGGCCCAAGACACCTTCTGTACCTACAACCTGAGAATTGATAACAAGAGGAGACTAACATGTATTTGGTATATGCCGACGGGCAAGGAAACGTATATGATCATCCCGAGCTGTACGGGCTGGCCCGCAGCGGGGATATGATTGTTGAGATACTGGAGGAAGAATTGATCCCGCTGCCTGAAGGCGCTACTCTGGTGGGGCTGCCTAATACGCGGGCAATCGGGATGGATCCCGGGACAGGTGAAATGCTGCCGTTGCCTTTAGGCTCACAGGCTGTTGGAGCGCTGTTGCCGCAGGGCTTTACCCGTCTGTGCCTTCCCGGCTATGTCAAGACGGACAAGTCGTACAAGCTTCCGCTCTTCGGTTATTCCGCTGTAGTGTGGAAGGATGGCGGATTCTACGTAGCGGCTGATCCTACAGATGATACAGAGCAGTGGAACCCGTTGAACTGTGACCGGGAAGATGTAGAGGTCGGTGTTGGTAATTTAACCGCCAAGTACCCCGAGAACCGCCTGTATGGCCATCTGTCCAACTGTGCGCTGGAATACGAATGCCTGACCTCGTCCAATACCTTCTTGGGCCGCTGGGAAGGTGCTGTTCCGGTCTCCTACTCGTGCAATGCCGGCTGCTTCGGCTGTATCTCGGAACAGCCTGATGACAGCGGGTTTGTGTCGCCGCAGACGCGGATGAACTTCCGTCCTACAGTGAGCGAGGTTTCACAAGTCATGCTGGAGCACCTGAAGACGCCGGAGTCGATTGTAAGCTTTGGACAGGGCTGTGAAGGTGAACCTTCTACCCAGGCCAAGATTATCATTGAATCCATCCGTGAAGTACGCTCTATTACAGATATGGGTTATATCAATATCAATACGAACGCAGGATTAAGCGATCATATCCGCGGCATTGTGGATGCTGGTCTTGACCTTATGCGGGTCAGCACAATCAGTGCGCTGGATGATCACTATAATGCATACTACAAGCCGCGCGGCTATACTTTGGCTAATGTAGAGAAGTCCCTGAAATATGCAGCTTCACAGGGTGTATATACTTCCATTAACTATTTGATTTTTCCGGGTGTCACGGACCGCGAGGAAGAGATTGAGGCGATGGTTGAGTTCGTCAGACGTACAGATATTAAGCTAATTCAGATGCGGAATCTTAATATTGACCCGGAGAGCTATCTGGAGCTGATTCCTCCGGCTCAAGGTGAGATTCTCGGAATGAAGACGATGCTGGAGATCTTCCGCGAGGAGCTTCCGGATGTTGTGATCGGCTCCTTCACCCATGTTCCGCCTGCTGAACTGGCCCGTGCCAAGCAGCGCAGAGTGCACCAGTAACCGCTGAGTTGAGTCTTGCCAAACCTATTGCAGCGCCCTGGGCTTCCATGCTAAAATGTAGCTTGCGTAATCATATAACTCTAAGTCCGCATGAGGCTTAGGGCGTGAGAGGTGAATATTCAAATGCAAACAGCAATTCAACCCAAGTACAATGTAACTAAGGTAACCTGTGCCTGCGGCAACTCCTTTGAAGCTGGCTCTGCCAAGGAAGAGCTGCGCGTCGAAATTTGCTCCAGCTGCCATCCGTTCTTCACCGGCAAGCAGAAGTTCCTGGATGCCGGCGGCCGAGTTGATAAGTTCAAGAAGAAATACGGCATCTAATTGTTCTGCCATTTTATTGTTAGTTGATTTTTGTCCGGCCGTAAGCTATACTTATCTTCGCCGTGCTAGACGGGGAGGTAGCGGTGCCCTGTAACTCGCAATCCGCTGTAGCGAGGTTGAATTCCTGTTAGAGGTGCTGTCGATGTGAGGCCTTGGTTCCTATGGGCTGTGTTGACGGTTGGGTCCTCCGCAATGAGTGCTTGTGAACCTGGTCAGGTCCGGAAGGAAGCAGCCATAAGTGAGTTTACTCTTGTGCCGGAGGGTGGCCTAGCCCGAGCAGTTTTGTAGGGTTGCCGCTTGGATCGCAGTCATCAATAACGGGTGCACGGTTTAAATACTATTATGATAGCGTCTTTGCCACAAGCGAAGATGCTTTTTGTTTTTTGAAAGATAAGAAATTATATGCTTCATCATACTTTATCCTAATACTTCCCGCTGATACGGATACCTGAAAGCGATACGTAGTATCGCTGTATCGGAAGCATAGGCCTCGTTAGAGGATGGCGAAAGCGCTTCTGCTTGGTCAAAGACTGGGGAATATAGTATAATAAATTAGCGACAAATGCCGGAAAGCGGCAGCCTGAGAGAGGGTAATGCATAGTGGAACATATCGCGCTGTACCGTGCTTGGCGGCCGCAGTCGTTTCAGGATATGGTAGGGCAGCAGCATATTATCCAGACGCTGCAGAATGCGATCCGTGAACAGCGGGTTTCGCATGCGTATCTGTTCAGCGGCCCGCGGGGGACCGGTAAGACGAGTGCGGCCAAGGTACTGGCCAAAGCGGTCAATTGCGAGCGGGGCCCGGGTCCGGAGCCGTGCAATGAATGTCCGTCTTGTCTGCGGATCACAGCGGGCAACGTAATGGATGTCCAGGAGATTGATGCGGCCTCCAACCGGGGTGTTGAAGAGATTCGCGATCTGCGGGATAAGGTGAAATATGCACCTACCGAAGTACGCCGTAAAGTGTATATTATTGATGAAGTGCATATGCTGACAACAGAAGCATTCAATGCCCTGCTTAAGACGCTGGAAGAACCGCCGCCGCATGTCATGTTTATTCTGGCTACGACAGAGCCGCATAAACTGCCGGCTACGATCATTTCACGCTGCCAGCGGTTTGACTTCCGCCGGGTTTCCCTGGAGGAGCAGACCGGCCGGCTGAGAGAAATATGCCAGAAGGAAGGCATTACAGCAGATGCGGACGCACTGCAGTATATCGCCCGTCTGTCTGACGGAGGGATGCGGGATGCACTGAGCATACTTGATCAGATCTCATCTTTCACAGACGGGAATGTGACGTATCAGCAGGTGCTGGGCATGACCGGAGGAATTCCATCCGAACAGTTCGCCCGTCTGGCTACAGCCATTTTGGAGAGTGATATGGGGCTGCTGCTGGAACTTGTCGAGCAGTTGATGCATGAGGGCAAGAGTGCCGACAAATGTCTGGAGAATCTTTTGTATTATTTCCGTGATTTACTTATGATCAAGATGGTGCCGGGGGCAGACCAGTTAACCGACCGTGTACTGAATCCGGCGGAATTCCGTGATATGGCAGCAGCCTTTACCCGTGACCGGCTGTTCCTGATTGTGGAGACGCTGAGCCGCTATCTGGGTGAGATGAAATATGCCACTCATCCGCAGACTTTATTTGAAGTAGCGCTGATGAAGCTGTGCAGTACCCAGCAGGAGGTGGCTCCTTCAGCGGGCGCTCCGTCCTTGAGTGCTGTAGCACCGGAAGCGGGAAGAAGTTCTTCCCCGGTGGATTCGGGGGAACTGGATGCACTCAAACGGCAGATTGCTGCGCTGGAGAAGAAGCTTGAGCAGGCAATCCAATCCGGAGGTGTGGCCGGCGGGCGTGAGCAGGCTGCCCCGCAGAGAGCGGCCGCCCCGCCAAGCGCTCCAAGAGTATCATCTGCAGGCAAGCTTCCGCCGCAGCTTGATAAGTTCATTGCGGGTAAAGACAGCGCTGACTTTGGCAATGTGTATAAGCAGTGGAGCCAGGTTCTGCAGGGCGTGAAGGAAGAGAAAGTAACTGTGCATGCGTGGTTTGTAGATGGAGAGCCGGTGGCAGTCATGGAAGATGCAGTGCTGGTCGCCTTCAAGAATACAATTCACCGGGATACGACTGAAAAGCCGGCCAACCGGCAGGTCATCGAGAACGTGATGTCTGCTAAGCTGGGTAAGCCATACCGGCTGGTGACGATGCTGCTGCGTGACTGGAATGAGGCTGCAACCAAGTCTGCTTCCAAGACCAGTACAGAAGAACTGCATCTGGAGCATGAGCACGAGACTATAGAAGCGAAACCTGAACCATGGATTGACGAGGCGATCCAGCTCTTTGGAGAAGACCTTGTTGTCATAAAGGAATAGAGCCTCAAGCATACTAGCGCAGATAACGCGCATCCCAAAGGAGAGACGATGTATGAATAATATGAACCAAATGATGAAACAGGTTAAAAAAATGCAGGAGCAAATGCTCAAAGCCCAGGAAGAACTAGGCGGTAAGACCATTGAAGGCTCATCCGGCGGCGGCGTGGTTACCGTTCAGGTGAACGGCCACAAAAAATTGCTCTCCATTCAGATTAAACCGGAGGTTGTTGATCCGGAAGATATCGAAATGCTGCAGGATCTGGTGATCACTGCTGTTAATGATGCTCTTACCCAGGCTGAAGAGTTAGCTAACAACGATATGGGTAAATTCACCGGCGGAATGAAGATCCCTGGCTTATTCTAGGCTCACTCCACTCCCGACCAAAGGAGAACCATTACTTTGTATTATCCAGAACCGCTAGCCAAGCTGATAGAAGCTTTTACACGTTTACCCGGGATTGGCCCGAAGACAGCAGCCCGGCTGGCCTTTCATGTGCTTAACATGAAGGAGGATGAGGTGATTGATTTCGCCAAAGCTCTGGTCAGTGTCAAACGGAATCTTCATTATTGCTCGGTCTGCTGTAATATTACCGATACTGACCCGTGCAGGATCTGTCAGGACAAAACCCGCGATGCCTCGATAATCTGTGTGGTTCAGGACTCCAAGGATCTGGTAGCCATAGAGAGAACCAAAGAGTTTGACGGTTACTATCATGTGCTGCAGGGGGCCATCTCGCCTATGGAGGGCATCGGACCTGATGATATACGGCTGAAGGAGCTACTGACCAGACTCAGTGATGAGCGGGTGAAGGAGCTGATTATGGCGACCAATCCCAACATTGAGGGCGAGGCTACAGCTATGTATATCTCCCGTCTAGTCCGTCCGTTCGAGATCAAGATCACGAGAATCGCCCATGGCTTGCCTGTAGGCGGCGATCTTGAGTATGCGGATGAGGTAACCCTGTCGAAGGCGCTGGAAGGCCGTCGTGAGCTGTTCTGAGTGTTCTGACATTGAATTGTACTTGAAGAGGCCCTTGGGGCCTCTTTTTTTATTAGGGCGTGCCCAGAGGCACGCATTATCTAGTTGGTGCAAGTCCAACCA
>NZ_JUEI01000117.1:0-25866 GCF_000802655.2 Paenibacillus sp. IHB B 3415
AGGGATCGCTTGCTCCATAAGAAGAGGGTACTCTTCTGTTCGCAAGAATCCGCCACTTCAAGCGTTAGCTAAGAGTGGGGGAGAATTCAAAATGAAATCACTTACGGATATTGGCACAAAGGCGGGAAGCGATGATAACAAGAATAGGCTTGATTCGGCACGGCAGCACACTCTGGAATCAGGAAGGCCGGATACAGGGCCATACGGATAATCCTCTGGACGAGGAGGGCTTCCGGCAGGCAGCCGTACTTGCAGAGCGTCTCAGCAGTGAATCGTGGGATTATATTTATTCAAGCGATATGCTGCGGGCCAGACAGACGGCGGAGGTCATTGCCGGGAGACTGGGGATTCCGCTGGCTGGTCTGATCCCGGGGATTCGGGAAATGAACGGCGGGTTAATAGAAGGGACTACGGAGAAGGAGCGGATCGAGCGGTTCGGCAGCGGGTGGAAGACGATGGATATGAAGCTGGAAAGCCGGGACCTGGCCCAGCAGCGGGGTGTCCGGGCCGTTGAGGAGGTTGCTGCCCGCCATCCGGGGCGCAATGTCCTCATAGTCAGTCATGGCGCCATTCTGCGCAGTACGCTGGCAGGACTTGTTCCCTCACTGGATCTCAGTGTAGTGCTGAAGAATACTTCAATTACCCGTATGATCAGAGATGCCGGCGGCTGGACCTGCGAACTGTACAATGGCGTGGAACATATGATCGAATAGACAGTCTGGACGATTCTGGAATACAAGAGAGTCTCCCGCGCAAAGGGTGGCTCTCTTCCATATGTCCCAGAACATACCATCGCAAATCCTGCAGCTTTTGCCGATAATATTCTTAGCATTCATGCAAAGTCCGGCCTTACCTGCCGGAAATGTTCAGAATATGTTCAGACTAACCCTGTACAGTAGCGCTTAAAAGCGATAAATCATATGATTATCAAAGGAGGGCAGAGTAATTTGGAAGAGGCCCGGAATTATATACTGGCTGTATTATCTATTCTCATTGGAGTACTAACGGTGTACAGCATCCTCAGGCTGACGCGGAATTTCTCCAAATGTCACCAAAGAGCCCGCGCGGTCCGCACGAGCCTGGTTGTACTAGTTATTAGTGCCGGTCTTGGCAGCATGCACCTGTTGGGCAAGAGAACTTTGTCGGGGTTCACCGCTGAAGATAGCAATCTGTTTATTACTATGGCACTCTATGTGCTTACGCTCGCCGGAATATTGTACCTGTTCCTGCGTGTGCGTATGCTCCTCGGAGAGCGCGAGCAGCTGAAAGAACTAGCCTACCGGGATACCTTAACCGGACTGCTCAACAAGAATGGAATGGATCATTTCTGGGATCACTGCAAATCAGGCGAACAGCTTGCGGTATTATATCTGGACCTTAACCGCTTCAAATCGATTAATGATACGCTCGGCCATCATGCGGGAGATTTGCTGCTGGAAGCCGTTGGCGGCAGTCTGCAGCAATTTTCGCGTAAAGGCAAACGGCATATATTCAGGGTAGGCGGGGATGAATTCGTCATCATCGCCAAACGCTACAGCCGCAAGGATGCGGAGCAGCTGGCCCTTAAGGTTCTGGAGAATATCACCCGGAATTACAAATTGGAGACGCATGAATTGTTCGTATCCGCGAGCGTCGGCATCACAATGAGCCAAGGCAGAATTGACCGGAAGCGGCTGCTCCAGGAAGCTGATTCCGCTATGTACAATGCCAAGCAGCTGGGCAGCGGGCGTTATGCGGTCCATAAGCAGGAGAATAGTCTTCCTCCTGTGAAGCTGGTCAGCAGCTCCAGAGCCCAATAGCTTGTGAAATCCTGCCCGAAATACAACATTTTGCTCATGAAATCGGCCCTAATCATCAAATGTTGTATGAAATACAGCATTTCCCCTTCTCCGGGCGGCTGAGCGGGACAATTCTTGTATTTCGTACAACAATCCTCCCGAACAGCTGGGTATGTGGCAAGCAAAGTTGCAGTACGTACAACATTAATACCGAGGCTGCAATGAATCTGGTATGAGCCAGATGTGAGACATTGAAGCTTTACACAGAAACGGATACCATCCCTTAGGGGACGGTATCCGTTTCTGTTTGGTATGGCTGCTGCCTGAGTGCTTCAGACGGCTCATGATCCGGAAGCAGCAGCCAACCCGGCCTTATTGCCAATACTACAATCCCTTTGCTGCCAGCAGACCGGCAAGTACATCCGGGTGGTCGGTAATGATGCCGGCTACTCCGGCCTCAATTAGATAGGTCATCCGTTCAGGATCATTTACAGTCCAGGGATGATAGACGATCCCGCTCTTTGCTGCATCGGTGACGAACTCCGGCAGAACGGAAGAGAAATGGGCATGCAGCGCATCCGCCTGAAGCGTAGCTGCATAATCCCAGGGACGGTATAAGCCTTCGCCATACAGAATGCCGGTGCGGATCTCCGGTGCCAGCGATTTGCAATAAGCAAGGGAGTAGTGGTTGAAGCTGGAGATGACTACCCGCTCACTCATGCCCTGCTCCCGTACAGCGGCTATTACCTTTTCCTCCATACCGGGATAAAGGAACGTGCCGTTCTTCAGCTCAATATTAAGTACTGTCTCACGTCCCTGAAGCAGATCCAGCAGCTCATCCAGTGTCGGAATCCGCTCTCCCGTGAATTCAGGACTGAACCAGGAGCCTGCATCGACCTCCAGTACTTCACGAAGCGTCTTATCCTTCACATATCCGCTACCTGTAGTGGTGCGGCTAAGATTCTCATCATGAATGATTACTATGGCTCCGTCACTCGTCATCTGCACGTCCGTTTCGATGCCGGTTGCGCCAAGCTCAAGACCCTTGCGGAATGCCGCCATTGTGTTCTCCGGGGCGACTGCGGATGCGCCGCGATGCGCGAAATTAATGATGTTCATGTACTGTAATTCCCTCCGTCTCTTGGTTGTGATGATGCCCGTGTTGGACGGGCCCCCTTGTAGTGTATTCCACATAACATGAAGAAACCCTGTCCGCAAGCTGCGAAAAGGGTGCGATTTCTTGGAAATTAACATTGCACCGGCAGAAGCCATTAGAATGAAGGATTAACTCTCCAGCTCTTTCAGGGCTGCGGCAGCCAGTTCCGCGAAATACTGCGCTGTCGGCAGCAGGGCCGATTCATCGACGTCAAAGCGCGGGTGATGAAGGCCGTAAACCCCTCCGGTACCGATGTTGACGAATGCCCCCGGCAGCTGCTGCAGATAAAAGGCGAAATCCTCGCCGCCCATCTGCGGATCAAGCTCAAAGACAGTGAGGCCAAGACGGGCCGCAGTGGCTGCGGCAAACCCGGCCCAGCGGGGATCATTGACCGTTGCCGGCGGTCCGGGCATCCACTCGAGCTGTGCTTCAGCTCCTGCAGCGGCAGCGACCCCTTCGATAATCTGCCGGATCTGCCGTGGTACTGCTTGGCGGATGACCTCATTATGCGTCCGGACCGTGCCTTCCAGCTCTACAACGCCGGGCAGGACGTTCCAGGTGTTGCCGCCCTGTATCCGGGTTACGCTGACCACCACCGATTCAGCCGCACTGGTAAGCCGGCTCGCGATTGTCTGCAGCGAGGTGATGATCTGCGCCGCTGTTACAATCGTATCCTGTCCGCGTTCCGGCTGAGCTGCATGTCCTCCTTTGCCGAGAACCGTAATGACAAACCGGTCTACACCGGCAGTAAGTGCACCGCTGCGGGTTCCGAATGAACCTGCAGGCAGGTCCGGGTTATTATGCAGTCCAAAAATGGCATCTACTCCGCGGAGCCCGCCGGACTCGAGTACGGCTATGGCCCCATGCCCGGTCTCTTCCGCAGGCTGGAACAGTATTCTGACGGTCCCGGCAAGCTCACTTTCCTGTGCCTTCAGCAAGCAGGCCGCGCCCAGGATGCCTGCCGTGTGGAAATCATGCCCGCAGGCATGCATCCTGCCGGGAATCACGGAGGAGAAGGGCAACCCCGTATCCTCTTCAATAGGCAGGGCATCGATATCTGCACGGATGGCAACAACCGGGCCCCGGCCGCTGCCAATCTCGGCAATCAGTCCTGTCTGCAGCGGAAGATCAAGCACAGTAATTCCCGCTTCAGCCAGCCAGCGGCGCAGCTTGTCTGTGGTCTGAAATTCCTCGTTCGACAGCTCGGGCTGCTGATGAAGCTCCCTGCGCACCTGAATCAAACGCTGGGCCAGCTGCTGTTCTTGATCTTGCGTTAATGACGGCATGGATGTACAGCCCCGCTTTCTCCAATTAATCTATAATTCCTGTAGATTCCTGATTAATCCGATTGATTTATTTACTGCGCATAATACCTTTAACGGAAAGGCCCTGTCAATGTGTTATTTAACGATCCGGGGATTTATGAAATATTTCATGAAAGTGATGGATATCTCATTGACGTTTCATTTTTCCCCATGCTATTATACGGCCAATTCATTTAAATCCGATAGAATAACTATTTATTTAATATTTCGGAGACAATGCGTTGCATCCAGAAGGGGGAGAACATATGGGAGAGTGGTCGAGACAGGAGCGTTTTGCGGCCTTGCTGTCAGGGGAGCGGGCGGATCGGCCGATTGTCAGCGGCTGGCGCCATTTCATAGACCGGGAGGGTAATGCCGGTGATCTCGCAGACAGTACAGTAGCTTATACGAAGCAATTCGATTGGGACTGGGTCAAAATCAATCCGCGGGCTACGTATTACGCAGAAACATGGGGCAACACCTATGATTCCACGGATTACCGTACGGTATTTCCCAAGCAGACCCATGCGGTGATCCGGAGGCCGGAGGATGTCTGGAATATACAGGCGCAGCAGGCTGCAGCCGCAGCGCCGCTGGCCGAGCAGTTAGAGGCTGTAAGCCTTATACGCCAGGACCTGCCGGATACTCCGCTGACCCAGACCATTTTCTCGCCGCTTACCGTGCTGCTGTTTCTGGCGGGCCAGTCGGCTTATGCCGGTGACACGGTTTATGGCAGCCGTGAGCCGGTGACGGTGGCAAGTCTGCTGGAGGAGCAGCGGGCAGGTGTACATCAAGCGCTGAAGGCCATCGCTCTGACGCTGGCGGATTATGTGCAGGAGCTGGGCAAACGGGGGCTGGACGGGATTTTTTATGCGGTGACAGGCACCGCTCATCCGGGGATATTTGATGAAGCGGCGTTTCAGGAGCTGTCCCGGCCGTATGATGAGATGGTGCTGGAAGCCGCCGGTTATGGCAAAAGGATCCTGCATACTTGCGGTGCCTATTCGCAGCCGGAGAGGTTCAATAATTATCCCATTGAGGGCATCAGCTGGGATACCGCAGCGCCGGGTAATCCCGGTTTGCATGCGGAGCTGAGGCCGACGAAGGTGGGGGGAGTGGATCATGCCTTATTCGCAGCCCATGATCCCGGGCGCATCCGCACACAGGCTGAATTCGCCCTGCGCCTTATGGCGGACGAGCCGTTCCTGCTTGCACCCAATTGCGCGATACCGATTACCGTGGAAGATCGTTCCTTACAGGCATTACGTGATTCAATTCCGCATGAGTCCACATATGAAAAGGGGTTCAAATAATGAAAAATATCGTGAAGTTTAAGAAATTGGCAGCTGTGGTTCTAGTGGGGATGTCGGTCGTGCTGGGAGCCTGCGGGAACAAAACGGCTACCGGAGAAGATAAGAAGGATATCGTGGTTGGCTTTGGCGTGGGCACCTATGAAGAGCAGTTCCGGCTTGGCATTGTGCCGATTCTGGAGAAGGAAGGGTACAAGGTGGAGATCAAAACCTTCTCCCAGAACATGCAGGTCAATCCGGCGATGAAGGAAGGCTCCATTGACGCAAGCATCTTCCAGAGTACGGCTTACATGGAAGGCATCAACGCGGAACTGGATGCGGATATGGCTGTGCTGAACTTCGTGCCGAGCGCACCGCAGGGACTCTACTCCGAGAAGCATCAATCGCTTGATGAAGTGAAGGACGGCTCTGTTATCGCCCTGCCGAATGATCCGGTTAACCAGGAGCGTGCGGTACGAATTCTGGAGGATCTCGGCTGGGTGAAGGTCAAGGCGGATGCCGGGACCACAGACTTCAACCTCAGCAGTGTGGAGCCGGACAAATACGATCTGAAGCTGGAGTCGCTGGATTCGGCGCAGATTCTGGTCTCGCTGGCCGATGTGGATTACGGCGTGGTGAACGGCAACTATATCGCCAATGCCAAGCGGCAGATTACCGAAGCGCTCCAGATTGAGAACACGCCGGAGCAGCACCGGGTGACGGTGACGGTGAACAAGGGCGATCTGGATACCCAGTGGGCCAAGGATCTGAAGGCGGCTTATGAATCGAAGGAATTCGAGGAGTATATTAACGCCCAGGATAAATATGACGGATTCATCCTTCCGGATGCCTGGGAGAACAACTGATATGGCAGCGGGCAGAATTCATTTCATCGGCGGCGGGCAAATGGCGGAAGCGATCATCCGGGCCGTTGTCAGCAAGGGTACTTATACGGCTGAGCAGATCAGCGTGGCAGACATTCATGAAGAACGGACGGCTTATCTGAATACTGCCTATGGCGTGCGGGCAGCCGGCGAGTCTCAGGAGGCGGAGCTTGCCGGAGCTGATCTGATCATTATTGCCGTCCGGCCACAGGATGATCTTGCAGCTGTTGGCGCGGCCATCTCCAGCTATGCGTCAAGCGGAGCGGCGGTCCTGTCCATTGTCGCCGGAGTGACCATCGATAGGCTGGCTGGTTATGTTGGAGCGGAACGCCCGATTATCCGGGTGATCCCCAATACGCTGACCGATACCGGACTCGGCTACAGCGGGGCAGCTCTGAACGCTTTCGCGGGTAAGGAGCAGGTGGAGGAGTTCCTGAACGGATTCGGCAAGGTGCAGTATCTGGAGGAATCGCTGATTGATATCTTTACCGGGTACGGGGTGGCCGGGCCGAATTATGTCTATTATTTCATCGAGTCCCTGGCCGATGCCGGAGTGCTGGCTGGATTGCCGCGCGAACAAGCCTGGACGACGGCGCTGGAGAATGTAGAGGGGGCCGTAGCCATGCTTCGGCACAGCGGACTGCATCCCCGGCAGCTGCTGGATATCAACAACTCTCCGGGCGGAGTCGGCATTCACGCGCTGTATGAGCTGAACAACAGCGGCTTCGCAGCCGGACTTCAGCGCAGTGTCAAGGCTGCAGTGAAACGCACAACGGAGCTGGGGCAGGTGAAGTCATGAGCGTGCTGCAGTGGGATCATACTGTGCATTATGTCAATGATCTTGAACAGGCCATCGGAGCCTTCAGGAACAATGGCCTGGCTGCTTCCTACGGCGGATCGCATAAGCTGTGGGGGACTCATAATGCACTTAGCTATTTCGGGTTGAACTACATCGAATTCCTGGCGATTGAGGACCGGGAATTAGCGGCAAGTCTGGATACCCCTAATCTGGTGGTGAAGGATGCCGTGAATCTGCTGCCTGATCATGAAGGGTTCAGCAGGGTAGCGATCCGCACCGATGATATTGAAGCAACCGCCTCAGCGCTGGAGAAGCAGGGTCTGAAGCTGTCGCCCATACTTGATGGCAAACGGCTGAATGCACAGGGACAATGGATTGAATGGCGTATGCTGACCATCGGCGGCCATTACCAGGGTCTGGTATATCCCTTCATAATCGAGTGGAAGGGAACCGATGCCCTGCGGGAAGAGGAGCTGACGGCAGCGGGAATTATCGTTCCCCATCCGGCAGGAGAAGTGACGGTCCGCCGTGCTGTATTCTCCGTACCTGATCCGGCAGCGGCGGCGGCTCACTGGGGAGAAATCTTTGGCTTGGCGGAAGTCCAGGCCGGTTCATCTGCAACCCCCGGCGATAGCGTTTCACTGGCGGTTGGGGATAAGGTGTTTGAATTCCGGCGCGGGGAAGACCGGCAGATGACCCGGCTGCTGCTAAGCGGCGATGCTCCGGGACTGGCGGGCCGTACGCTCACTATTGCTCAAGGCGAGTATGTGTTTACAGCTGAGTAATGACGAATAGCAAGCCCGTTGCCTGCACGTGTTGCCGGCAGCGGGCTTTTTTTGCCGGGAAGCGGTCTATGTGCGGTAATGAATTACGGCTGGTGTGTTCTTCAGCAATCGCTTAGAATAAGTCTGAACTATACCCATAACAGAAAGAAGCGATACACTTGAAGTTTTGTCTCGAATGTGGAAGCCGTCTGGTCCTGAAGGAATGTAACGGAGAGGGGGAGGTACCTTACTGTGAATCCTGTGCCGCGTTCCGGTTCCCGGTGTTCAGCACGGCGATGAGTACAGCAGTGCTGAACAGGGAGCTGGATAGAATCCTGCTCATCCAGCAGTATAACCGCAAGGATTATATCCTGCTGGCCGGTTACGTGAATAAAGGGGAGAACGCCGAGGCAGCGCTGATCCGCGAAGTGCAGGAAGAAGCAGGGCTTGAGATCATTGCTTATGAATATATGCGCAGCCAGTATTTCGCCCCTTCCAATACGCTGATGCTTAATTTCATCAGTGTGGCTGACACGGAGGACTTAAGCGCGATGAGCGCTGAGCTGGATCATGCAGCATGGTTTACGCTGGATGAAGCTGCGGACGCCATACTGAAGGGCAGTCTCGCGGAGAGCTTCCTGCTGACGATCATTGAGAAGCTTAGACAAGGGAGGACCCTTGATAGCTTCACAGCGGCCTCACGTTAAGCATGAATTCAGGCTGAGACGATATTGCGGATTCTTTCGTGCACCTGCTGCGCCTCCAGAAAGGCTGCGGAGTACTGAAGGTCTGTTTTTCTGGCCGGCAGCAGCCGGGGCAGGAAGGGAATAGATACGACAGGCGTGTCCGCGTTGTTAAAATAGATTTTTAGCGTCAGCTCGCTGATCTCTTCGGCATTGCTTATGGCTTGGGCAGCTTCTGCGAACCCGGGGGTGGCGGCTACACTTGGGCGGATTCTCGGCGCACTGGTCGTAATCCGGCTGGTCTTGCTGACTTTGCTGAGCGTTAAGGCATTCTCGACGATCTCCGCTCCCAGAATGGTATCGAACGTGTAGATGGTGGCTGTAGCCGGCTCCTGCCTGCCGGGATGCAGCAGACCGATGGCCATAGTCTGGCCCGCCTCATCCAAGGCGATCAGATGGGATTCGTCAGGTGTGATGAACCGCTGGGGAAACTTAAGATTGAATGCGGACAAGGCATGGATGGCCTCTTTCCGGGCGGGTGCTTGGGGATGGGACCGTATGAACTGAAGCACCGCAGCTGACAGCAGGAGCGAAACGCCAAGTACAGCAAACATGTACATCAGAATAATAAGCACTGAACCGCCTCCTAAAAGGTAACTATTTAATAGATATGCGGGGAGTACGTGAACAAATACATAGACCGGGCCTGCCGGGATCATATATTATTTGGGTATTCTGCAAGGCGGGGAATAATTCAGAGATTCCAGGGGGATTCCAGGCATGATTGTTGATACACTTAGCCATTTGCTCAAAGATGAGGCTGCATACGGAGAGAAGATTCAGAGGGGGCTGCAGTTTCTGCGCGATACCGATTTCACCGGGCAAGCGGCCGGACGCCATGAGGTCAATGATGAGATGTTCTATTTCATCAACGAATACCTGACCAAGGATGCCGGAGAATGCTTCTGGGAAGCGCACCGCGTGAATCTCGATCTGCATTATATTCTGGAAGGTACAGAGCGGATCGGCTATGCTGCCATTGAGCAGCTTGATGTAAGAGATGACTACAGCGCAGAGAAGGATGCGATCTTCTTCACTGGTGCAGTAGAATCTACGGTAACTGCAGGACCGGGGGCTCTTGTCGTGTGTTATCCGCAGGACGGACATATGACAGGGATTGAAGCAGGCAAGCCCGAGGCTGTGCGGAAGGTAGTTTTGAAGATTAAGCTATAGTCCTTAGGACAAGGAGCAACGGCTATGCTGACCCTCAGGGGACGGTGTAGCCGTTGCTGGTTAAGCTGCTGGAACAACGCTTCCTGTTGTCAAAAGAAAGTAAAGTTGTAGACTGACGATGCCTTTATTAAGCTTTCGGGCAGGATTGTTTGATGCGATGAAGAGGACAAGTAGATTTTGAGCAGATGAAAGGGTGATATTTCAATGCAATTCAAGTTGTATACGGATGTGCATGAGTTTTACAAGGATACCTATGATGTCCTGATGCGTCATGAAGCACAAAATTTGATTCCTCTTGGCAATATCATCATTGGGCATGAAGGAAAAGACAAAACAGACTGGCGTGACCCTGTAAATTGGCTAATGGCAACTATTTCGGATGCTAAGGGCATACAACTTACCGCCATAATGACACCGCCACACAATATTACGCTTTATGCAACAGACAACATAATTAACCCGGAAGCTATAAACTGTCTGATAGATGGGTTGAAAGACCGTGAAATTCCAGGTGTGACAACCGAAAAAAACCTGGCAGAGTATTTTGCCAAAGAATATACCTTGCGCAAGGGAATAACCCGTAATACAACCATGAGCCAGCGTATATATGAACTTACGGCAGTAAACCCAGACATTCAAGAGGTTGGTACCGTTCGATTGCTGGATGAAAAGGATATTCACTTTTTCCCATACTGGGCTGAAGCATTTTATGCAGCGGGGAGTTATGGCCAAACAGAAATGTCCATTCCGCAAGATGCCGATCCTTACCTCTACCGGATAGCATCGAAAAAAATCTATATTTTAGAGGACAACGGGATACCCGTTTCTATGGCAGGATATACAAGGGTAATGCAGACGGCTATTGGCGTGGCATTTGTATATACCCCTCCATATGAGCGCGGCAAGGGTTACGCTACTTCAATTGTGGCGCAAATAAGCCAACTTGCATTGGATAAAGGGTTTACGAAGTGCGTCTTATATACGGACCTAGCAAATCCCACATCTAATAGCATCTATCAAAAGATAGGCTATATGCCAATTTGCGATTCGCTCCAGTTAAAATTTGAATAGTAGAATGATGCGTACATATGCAGAAAAGATACGGCGGTGCGTCATGGTGATGTACCGCCGTTTTTTCGTAAACTGGAACAGTAAAACAGGTGCAATCTGGTACCGTTGCCAGAAGTGGAGCGTCTAAGCGTTATGTAGGACTTCGAGGGGGGCTTTCACATCCTGGTGTGTTCCAGAGATCATGTTAATCCAGGCAGTATACAAACGTCCAAGGCCCGAAAGCAGTAACGGCAGAATCAGCAGCAGTACAAATCCCATTCCGCATACGATCCAGGAGCGTTCGTCCGGTGTTGTATCAGACAGGAACACGAAGACGTCCGGGTCCAGCATATTCTGGTCATAGGAGAATACTGAAGAACTGACTCTCTGGACTACAGGCGACAGGAGGGCACTAATGGCAACCGAGGGCAGGGCAAGAGCAAGGGTGAATCCCAGAATACCTGCGGGCAGCTGCAGTATGCTGTACAGGATTCCCCGGTACGACTGGCCTTGGCGAAGCTGGTATCCTAATGTCCGCAGACCTTCCCAGCGGAAGGCAGCCGGATGGTCTGGCATAATTTGCTGCGCGGCTCCCCCTTTACCGTGAGACCAGGCTTCGGCAACCTTCTGTTCACTGATCATCATCGTGCGGCACCAGGTTAGTGTCAGGGCCAGCAGAGGCAGCCCAACCCATAAAATTACCAGAGGCAGACTTACACATAGGCCTGTAATGGCAATAACAAAAGCGATTATTCCTTTGGGCAAAGAAAGCATGAGCATTTTCCACGCGTTTATACTTCGTCGTAACATCAGGGCAACCCCTCTCCAAATTTTACCTTCTTCAGTATAAAGGTTAAATCCATACAATACACGCACCCGGAGGCGGGAATAATACTGGTCTTTGGTCTAGTGCGGCTCTCCTTTACTTTAAGTTGGCATGGGCAGGCATATTTCTCTAAAATGAATATAGAGTACGCAATGATCAATATCCCGGACAAGGAGCCGCGCTTATGAATATCTATCTGGAAATTCCGGATGTGGACAAGCATTTTCCGTTTCGCAGCCTGGTCTGCGGAGGAGATGATCTGACCTATCCGCATTGGCATAAAGAAATCGAGATTATCTATGTAACCAAAGGAAGTCTGAATCTGGGAATCAATGATGTGCCGATCCGCATGGAGCAGGGGGAAGTGCAGTTCATCAACGGCGGAGATGTGCATTATTTCCTGGCGTCACCTGACAGTGAGCGGGTAGTGATACAGTTTGATCTGAATTTCTTTCAGGAGGTTGCAGCGCTGGGAGGCAATGACTATCCGCTGCGGGATATGTTCACGGAGATGGAATTCTCCAGTTCAAAGTGGCCGAAAGGGGCTGCCGCCAGTATGATGGCTCTGATTGAGAGCATTTATGAGGAGGATACACAGCGCCGGGAAGGCTACGCTTATCTGATTAAGGCCAGGATGTTTGAAATGCTGACGGTTATTATGCGGGAGGTGCCGAAGAGCAGGGTCAAGAAGCAGCCCAAGTTCTCGGAAGACACATTGTCCCAGTCCAGAGAGACGCTGGAGCGGCTGGAGCGGATCTTCAGCTATGTAGAGCAGCATTATCAGGAAGCGATTACACTGAATGAGGTGGCTGGATACATGGGCTTCAGCCCGTATTATTTCACCAAGCTGTTCAAGAAGAATACGGGTATGACCTTTGTCGCGTTTTTGACGGAATACCGGCTGAATAAGGCCAAGTGGATTCTGCGGAGCGAAGACCTGCCGATGTCAGCGGTAGCGGAAGCGGCCGGGTTCGGCAGCGGGAAGACCTTTCACCATTTATTCAAGGAAGCTACGGGGATCTCTCCGCTTAAATACCGCAAGACAATATCCGGGAATAATTGAGCAAGAATGCAGGAAGAAAGCCTGCTTGCAGATTTGTATGATAGAGGTATAAAAAGTAGTCAAAAACTAAACTTAACCGTAAAATTCATCTTTGAAACAGGAGAGTGTCCATAGTGACCAGAGTAACCGTATGGAATGAATACCGCCATGAGCGGCAGGAAGAACGAATCCGCCAGGTCTATCCGAATGGCATACATGTACAGCTGGCCTCTTTTCTGAGCGCAGCGGGACTGGATACAAGAACGGCAACGCTGGACGAGCCGGAGCATGGTCTGACAGAAGAAGTGCTAAATAACACTGATGTACTGGTATGGTGGGGGCATGTTGCCCATCAGGAAGTGAGTGACGAGGTAGTGAACCGGATTCATAAGCGCGTGCTGGAGGGGATGGGGCTGGTGGTGCTGCATTCAGGCCACATGTCCAAAATCTTCATCAAGCTCATGGGCACAAGCTGTGATCTGAAATGGCGCGAAGCCGGGGAGAAAGAACGCCTCTGGGTGATGGAGCCCAGCCATCCGATTGCCGCAGGCATCGGCGAATATATTGACCTGGAGCAGGAAGAGATGTACGGGGCGCACTTTGACGTGCCTGCACCGGAGAGCCTGATCTTTGTCGGCTGGTTCGAAGGCGGCAATGTGTTCCCGAGCGGATCAACGTACCGGCGCGGCAGCGGGAATATTTTCTATTTCCAGCCCGGCCACGAGTCCTATCCAACCTATTATAACAAGGAAATTCAGCAGGTTATCATCAACGGCGTGAACTGGTGTGCTCCGGTCAAGCGTGATGTTCCGGTGTACGGCCATTCCGAAGCGCTGGAGCCGATTAGAAGCACAGTAGGCGTATAGCCCTTAGCCTTGCAGTCGATGAAAAAGTTACCCGCCAGACCTAAAACCCCCCCCGGTTTTTTTGTGCTGCCGCGCTTAGCAGATGGGTTACGCTGTAGAATCCTGCAGAAAATACAACAATTTCTTCAGGATAGCGGCTCTAATCCAGGATTGTTGTAAGAAAGGCAACATTTTCTCTCCTGAAAGCGGCCAAGCGGGAAAATTCTTGTATTTCGTACAACAATCTTTAGAAATCCTCCTTCCTCTGGGGCTTCGAGTTGCAATACATACAACATTTTCATTTTGAGGCCGGCCTTCACAAATTTGGATGGGTGATTTTACTCCAGGAGCAGATCGTTTATGGGTATGCGCCTCTTATAGGTGAAGGAGCGGGTTTGGACAATCATTGCTGCTGTAGTTGCTTGTAATAGATCACCGCCGCATCCCTTCCACCGCTGGCTGACGCCATCCTCCGCCACATCTATCATTAGCTGGCCTGCTCCGTTACAAGATCAGCGATAGGTTCCCGCACGTCTCGGTTAGCCATGACCAACATTACGCATGTGGCAGGTAAACTAACAACTACGAATTTGAACTGATTAAGTTGTGGCATATATATGTTAGCTATAAATGCTTTTATATCAAGGGTTTGGCTATTCTGCAAAACCTGGAGTGAGAGGATGTTAAATATTTACTCCGTTATTTTCCATGCAGCAGTCTGCAGAATCCATTATACTGAATAAAATTTAACGGACCAGGAGGAGAGGCTGATGATGCGGCGGTGGAACAACTTAACATACCAGAGCAAGCTGATGCTCGCCTTCTTCATGCTTGGGATTATCCCGTCAATTGTGATCGGCACGATGGCATATTTCAAATCGGTCAGCACGCTGGAGTCGCGGGTGAACGCCGATCTCGGCGTCATTGCCGGACAGCTGAATGCGGCGATCCAGCGCCAGGTGGAGGACGTGGACCGTTTCAGCACTTTTCCTTATTTCACACCGGAAATCTTTCAAATATTGAACCAGCCTTACGTACCCCGCGACCAGTGGGGTTACCGCGAGATTGAAACCCAGCAGCAGTTCGCCAAGCTGCTCGTGACTTACCCTTCGATTTTCTCCACGATTCAGGGTCTGGTATTCTACAGCACCAAAGGCAATATCTACGGCTACAGGGTCAGCGACCGCTCCTCCATTAATGAAGCCGTAAGTCCGGTAGACGAGGAATGGTATAAGGAGACCCTCAAACGGAGCGGAGGCGTATTCATCTCCGGGCTGCGGCTGGAGCGGCAGTTCAATAGTGCTCCGTTCCCAACGATTACCGCTTCCCGCGTGCTGCTTAATGATGATTTCACTCCGGCCGGAGTAGTAGCCGTGGATATCCGTCCTGACTTCATGGACAAGATTGTCCGTTCCTTCCAGCTGGAGAGCATGCATGTGATTGTGGCCGATGAGAAGGGGGAGCTGATCTATTCCACACAAACCGGAGACAACGAGCGGTTCCTCCGCGCTGCGGCAGAGCAGTCCTCGCACAGCGGGACAAGCCGCGGCCTGATCAATCTGCCCGATCTGGGCGGCGGGCTGGCAGCGGCGACCGGTGTATATGCGCACAGTGAGTATTTGGGCTGGACAAGCTATCTCATGATTGACCGGGAAGAACTGCTCGGCGACGCGAATGTGATCCGCAACTTCACCGTGGTGCTGGTGCTGATCTTCAGTGTGGCGGCCGCGGTCTTGTCGCTCTTGCTGGCCCGGAACCTCTCCAGGCCGATCCGCAGCCTGATCTCTTCCATGCGCGACGTAGAGCGGGGACTGTTCATCACTCCGGCGGCTCCGCCGGTCCAGGGCGAAATCGGCCAGCTGCATCTCAGCTATGTCACGATGGTGCGGCGGCTTGATGTGCTGGTCCAGTCGATTGAAGAGAAGGAGCGGCAGAAGCGGGAGGCCGAGCTGTATGCGCTTAGAGCGAGAATCGCTCCCCACTTCCTGTACAACACGATCAATTCCATCCGCATGCTGGCCGTGCTGCAGCAGTCGGAAGGCATCGCCCGGCTGCTGCAGTCACTGAACAAGCTGCTGCATGCCAATATGAAGCTGGACAGCGAGCTGGTGCCGCTGTCTGCGGAGCTGGAACTGCTGCATCATTATGTGCGGCTGATGGAGCTGCGCTACACGAACCGCTTTAAGGTAGAGTGGCAGATTGAAGAGAATACGGGGCAGGCGATGGTGCCGCCGATGATTCTGCAGCCGCTGATGGAGAATGCTATTTTTCACGGCTCCTTCGATATCGAAGGCCCTCTGCTGATTGAGGTGGGTGCCCGGATGACCGGGAACGGCGGGGATGAGCTGCTGATCACCATCACGGACAACGGGCACGGTATACCGCAGGATACACTGGAGGTGCTCAACGGCGAGAGAGAGCAGGGGCCAGCCCCTGATGGGGACGGCCACGCGGGTTCAAGCATCGGTGTAGCCAACGTCCGTGACCGTATCCGGCTTAGGTTCGGACCGCCGTATACCTTGACGCTGAAGAGTGGTCCGGGCCAGGGAACCCGGGCAGAATTGTATTTGCCTTATCAACCGGAGGACGGAGATACGTCCCGGCCGCGAATGGAGGAATGAAGCATGTGGAATTTGCTTGTAGTGGAGGATGAGACCATTGTGCGGCTGGGGCTGCGCTATATGCTGAATTGGGATGAGCTTGCCATTGCCTGGAAAGCCGAAGCTGCGAACGGGCATGAGGCGCTTAAGGTGATGGCCCGGGAGGAGATTCACATTGTGATGACGGATATCCGCATGCCGGGTATGGATGGCCTGGAGCTGGCGCGCAGAATCAAGGAACAGTACCCTAGTGTGCAGATTATCTTCTTCAGCAGCTTTGAGGACTTTCCTTATGTAAAAGAAGCTGTCCGCATCGGAGTCGTTGATTATTTGCATAAGCCGACGATGGCGGCCGAGGAGATTGCAGCAGCGCTGCTCAAAGCAGCGGGGACCCTGGAGCAGCTTCATCAGGCGGCAGTGCCACAGGTGCCGGGATACAGCGACAAGGACCGGGATCAATTCCTGCAGTCGATGCTTGAGACACAGGCCCCCCTGGAGAATTGGATGGAGCAGTGGCAGCAGTCTGGGCTGGAGACCCTGTATGGAGAGGGATACCGGCTGGCTATTCTGCGCATGGCCGAGAACGAAGGGATTGAACCGCAGGCAGCGCTGGCCCGCTTTATGTCGTTCCGTTATTATCTGGAGGAATATACTTCCCGGGAATGGGGCGGGAGATTACTCAGCCGGGAGAACAAGGAGCTGGTCTGGCTGCTGCCGCAGAAGGCGTTCGTTGACGAAGCGGGAGCCGGGGCGATGGAGAGTAATCTGGATCAGCTGGGACAGGGATTGTACAAAATGCTGGGTATCCGCATGGCGTATACCTGCAGCGGAATTCACCGGACAGCGGCGGAGCTGCCGGAGGCCTATAGAAGTGCGGCGGAGCGTGAGCCGGTGAGCGGCGGGAAGCTGAGCGGGATTATCCGGCTGGCAACGGCTTATATCGATGAGCATTTGCTGGAGGATGTGACGCTGGCGCGGACCGCAGAGGCGATACATGTCAGCGTCAGCCATCTGAGCCGCCAGTTTCTTAAGGAGACCGGGCAGCATTTCAATGAATATATGACCGCCAAAAAAATGCTCCTGGCCCGCAAGCTGCTGCGCGAGAGCAACCGGAAGGTGTATGAGGTGGCAGAGGAGCTGGGGTATGCCAACCCGCATTATTTCAGCAAGCTGTTCAAAGATGACACGGGTCTGACACCGCTGGAATTCCGCAATCAGTGAGTAAAGAGCAAATATTTGACGGAAACAGCAATTCTCGTCTAGTTGGAGGATCAGACATTCGGCAGAGCGGCCAAGATAAGCAATTAATAGCTATAAAGCAGCAGATCAACCTGGTAGTTAACCTGACACAAACAGAGTACGATTAACTCATGGAACAAACATAATGTCAGGGAGGCTAACACATGAGAAGAAAAGGCGGGTTCTGGTGGTTGTCGGTATTATGTCTTGGGTTGTTGGTCATTCTTGCAGGCTGCGGCAGTAATAATGCGGCATCAAACGGTAATTCCGGAGCGGCTGCTACAAACGGTTCTGCTGCAGAAGGTGACGCTGAGAAAGAGCCGGTGGTGCTGAAGCTGACCACATGGAACCCGATCAGCCAGACGGTGGTTGATAAATTCCAGGAGAAATATCCCTACATCACGATAGAGCATGACAAAGTGTATGATCAATTCCGGGAAATCATCCGTACGCGGATTGTCTCCAAGTCCGATATGGACATGTTATGGCTGTTCCCGAACCAGGTGGCTGAATTCTCCAAAGAGAATGTCCTGATGGACATCTCCGGCAGCCCTTGGCTGGATAATTATCTTGAAGCTGCGGTAAAGCTGGGCACAGTGGACGGTAAAACCTACGGTGTCCCTTATAACAGCCAGCCGATCGTGATGTTCTATAATAAAACGCTGTTCGACCAGCTTGGACTTGCGATTCCGACCAATTGGGAAGAGCTGATGGCGGTGAGTGAGACCATCAAAGCCAGCGGCACCGCACCGATGGTCATCGGAAGCAAGGATGGCTGGGCGACCCAGTTCATCACTACTTCACAGTTCGGACTGTATCAGCATGACAATGCGGACGTATTCCCGCAGCTGGCCAGCGGGGACAAAAAGTGGACCGATCCTGAGTTCACAGGCTACTTCGACGGCATGAAGGAATTGGCGGATAAAGGTTATCTGCTCGAGAACTCTGTCGGCCTCAGCTATGACCAGGTGGCGCAGGTATTCAAGGAAGGCAAGGCCGCCATGTGGCCGATGGGCGAATGGGGCTACAGCGAGAATTTTGATGCAGACTTCTCCGCCTTTGAGCTTAGTGCCTTCCCGATTCCGGTCAACCGCGGCGATCAGCCGCTCGTAACGAACCTGGTGTCCGACAACCTGCTGGTTGGCGTATCCTGGAGCAAGCACCAGGAAGAAATCAAGCTGTTCATGGAATTCGTGGCCGAGCCGGAAATGGCTAAAATCTGGTCCGATGAAACGAAACAGGCGGTAACGGTAAAAGGCGGCACTTCCGAAACCTACAGCCCGCTGGCCGCTTCTCTCCAGCCGCTGATTGACGCCAGCGAAGCGCAGATTTTCCCGAGTATGACCTCTTCCATCGAGCCGGTAATGTTCCCGATCTTCCAGCAGATTCTGCTGAAGCAGGACGTGGACACCACCAAGCTGCTGGAGCAAATGCAAACGGCTCAAGATAAGGACATATAACACATACAAAGCTATAAAGATTGAGTTTGAAAAGTATACCTTTTAGGGAGAGTGGCGGAAGAGAAGTTTGGAACTGTAGGAGCGGTAGCGTCCGCCTTTATGTTTGGATTTCTACCGCGATCAACGGTCCAAATCAGGAAATCCAAACATAACAGCGGCCGGAGGTCCAAACATTCTCTGCAGTCACGGCTGAACCTAAATTGGAGGAGTTTCAGGCACAATCTTTATAGAACACACACAACACAAGAGAATAAGCGAAAGCTCAGATCAAGGACAATCCTGTCTTTCGCTTAGGTTTCTTTTTTTTTACCCAAATTTGGGGTGAGGGATGGAGGCAGAAGATGAAATTCATGAATTTTCGCAATTACCTGCTGTTTATCGCGCCGGCGCTCCTGATCTACCTGCTGTTTTTTGCCGGACCGATCTTCAGCGGCTTATACTACGGCTTCACCGACTGGAACGGCTTCTCGTTCAAGGCCGACTGGGTCGGGCTGGAGAACTTCCGCGAAGCCTTCCGTGATCCGCTGCTCCTGACGGCGCTGAAGAATATGGCGATTCTCTCCGTTGTAGTCATTGTGCTGCAGCATAGTGCATCGATCCTGCTGGCCGTACTGCTCGACCAGAAGCTTAAAGGCATTGTGTGGATGCGGGCGATTATCTTTTTCCCCGTGATTCTAAACACTGTTGTAATCGGTTATGTATGGAGCTACATGTACGCGCCGATGGTCGGGTTTCTGCCGAAGTTTTTTGCCGCAGTTGGGCTGAATGGTCTGGCGCAGCTGGACTGGCTCGGTGATCCTTCCTTAGCAATCTACGCGATTGCGCTCGTCATGGTCTGGCAGTACACAGGCTACTCGATGATGATCTACTTGGCTGGACTACAATCCGTTTCGGGTGAAATATATGAAGCCTCAAGCATTGACGGCGCAGGACCGTGGAACAAATTCTGGAAAGTTACACTGCCGCTGCTGATTCCTTCGGTCATTGTGAACACAGTGCTGTCGGTGATCGGCTGTATGAAAATGTTCGAGCATGTCTTCATCATGACGCAAGGCGGACCGGCCAATTCCACGCAGACATTCGGAATTATGATCTATCAATATGCCTTCAAAACCTCGCAAATGGGCTACGGCACCGCGATGGCGATGATCCTGTCCGTGATGATTCTGGTTGTAACCTTTGTGCAGATGAAGCTGCTCAGCCGTCTGGAGGTGGCGAATTGACGACTACATTACAGAAAACCTCTATTTACACCGTGCTGATTATCGCGCTCATTATTGTACTCGTTCCGATGGCGGTCATGATCTCGGTTTCCCTGCAGACACCGTCAACGATCAATCCGCTCAGCCTGCCCAAAGACCCGCAGTGGAGCAATTATACCGAAGCGTTCCGCACCGGCAATCTGCTGCCGTATTTCGGGAACAGCATTCTGGTGCTGGTGATGACAACCGCTGCCGCCATCGGCGTCTCGGTGCTGGCTGCTTACGGTCTGCATCATGGTAAAAGATATAAATCGGACGCGATGTCGACCTTCTTCCTGATGGGGCTGATTCTTCCGGCCTTCTCCGGCACGATTCCGGCGTTCCTGGTGCTGCGGGAGATCCATCTGCTCAACACGCATGTCGGGCTGTCGCTGATCCAGATTGCTTCCGGGCTGGCCCTGCCGATCTTCCTCTATGTGAATTTCTTCAAAACCGTGCCGACTGAAATTGAGGAGGCTGCGCTGGTGGACGGCTGCGGGCCTTGGCGGACCTTCCTGAAAATTATTTTTCCGCTGACGCTGCCGATTACGGCGACCTGTATTATCGTGGTGGCGATCAACTCGTGGAATGACTTTTTCAATCCGCTGGTGTACCTGTCTTCGCCGGATATGCGCACGCTGCCCGTGGGCCTCATGGCCTTCAAAAGCCAATACAACACCAACTGGCCGCAGATGTTCGCCGGAGCAGCACTTGTGGCCCTGCCGATCATCATTCTCTACCTGTTCGTCCAGCGCTTCATTATTAAAGGTTTGGTAGGCGGGGCAGTTAAGGGTTAAGGGTGTGAAAGGGACGGGGCGGTGGAGATTTGGTTTCCGGTGTACCGGGCTCGGGCTCGCGAATGGAACTGGTTTCTGATCAGGAGGTCTTCTCTTCTGAGCCATCTGGCTTTGGTAACGGACACAGCGGCGCTTATTTCCAGCGAAAAGCAAATATGAATAAGCTAACGGACACCAGCGCACTTATGTGCGGACATTTACTATATAATCACCTGCTGGAGAGTTGATAAGGGCTCTGTGGTCCGTTAGCCGGAAAAAAGTATCTTTTTCAGAGAAATAACGGCGCTGTGGTCCGTAAGGATCGGAATCCGACAATATGCTTAGGATCAGCAGCATCAGAATATCAGCATCACCATTAATAGCAAGATAACGCACTCAAAATGTATGCCGGGAGGGTGACAGGTATATGGAGAAAATATCCATGGGTCTCATACCTTATCAGGGTCTGGTCGTGTCCTGCCAGGCGCTGGAGGACGAGCCGCTGTTCGGAAGCCATCATATGGTGGCGATGGCCATGGCAGCGAAGGAAGCAGGGGCAGTAGGCATCCGTGCCGGAGGGCTGGCGGATATCCGGGCGATTAAGGATGCCACCGGCTTGCCGCTGATCGGACTGGTCAAAATACAGCATGAAGGCAGTGAGGTCTACATTACGCCGACGCTTGAGGATGCACTTGCCGTCCATGCGGCCGGGGCCGATATTGTAGCCATTGACGGTACCGGACGGCTCCGGCCGGACGGGCGCACGCTGGAGGCGACGCTTGCCGCGCTGAAGGCTGCGGGGATACCGGTGATGGCCGATATTGCGACCTTCGAAGATGGAGTGCAGGCGGCCGGCTGGGGCGCGGATTACATCTCGACCACGCTATGCGGATATACCGCAGAGACGCATGATACTCCGCTGCCGAATCTGCATCTGCTGGAGCGGCTGGCCGCCGTCCTGCAGGTGCCGGTAGTCGCCGAAGGCGGGATATCCGAGCCGGCGCAGGCGGCTGCGGCGCTGGAGCTGGGCGCGGACTTCGTCGTCGTGGGCTCGGCGATAACCCGCCCGCAGTGGATAGCCGCCCGTTATGTGAAGGCGATGAAGGAGAAGCAGGGCAGCACTGCAACGGAGGCCGAAGGATGAGCCGCTATTATATCGGGGCAGATATCGGCGGAACCGGAATAAAGGCGGCAGTGGTGGACGGGCAAGGGGAGATTGTTGCCCGCCGCAGTACCGCTACGCCTGTGAACGAGGGGGCAGCAGGGATTCTCGCTGCGCTGAAGAAGATTATTGCAGAGCTTGTGTGCTGCGGATACGAGATCGGCGGCATTGGCATAGGCACCGCCGGGCGGGTAGATCCGGCTGAAGGCGTTGTCCTCTATGCGACGGAGAATCTGCCGGGCTGGACCGGCATGCGCCTGGCGGAAGCTGTGGAGGAGGAGTTCTCGCTGCCTGTATCGGTTGGCAACGATGCCAATGCAGCTGCTCTTGGCGAAGGCTGGCGCGGGGCGGCAGCGGGGCTGGAGCATTATGTGATGCTGACGCTGGGTACAGGTGTCGGCGGAGCCGTTATTCATAATGCTGAGGCTATCTCAGGCAGACAAGGCGGGGCCGGGGAGATAGGGCACATGGTGCTCTATCCCGGAGGAATGCCCTGCAGCTGCGGACAGCAGGGCTGCACCGAGCATTATCTGTCCGGCAAGGCGCTTAGCCGGCTGGCCGCAGAAGCAGCGGAGGGCTGGGACGGCCGCAGGCTGCTGGCGGAATTCGCCGCAGGCAGCGCCGCAGCGGCTGCACCCATGGAGAGGTATATGCGCGATCTGAGTCTGACCGTGCATAATATCCAGTCCTTCATCGACCCGGAGGCGATCATTCTTGGCGGCGGCGTTGCGGAATCCCATGCCTTATGGTGGGATGCCTGGATGAGCGAGCTTGCCGTCGTGTCACCGCTGTCCATTAAGGTGCTTCCTGCCGAGCTAGGCAACGATGCCGGAATGATCGGCGCGGCACGGATGATTATGAACAAGGAAGGGAAGTAGAGTGAACTATGCTGTTAGAGGTCATAGCCACGACAGTAAGTGATGCAGTCACCGCTGAACGTTATGGAGCGGACCGGGTCGAGCTGATTACCGGAATCCGGGAAGGCGGTTTAACACCCAGCCTTGGGCTGGTTGAAGCGGTGCGGGAAGCGGTCAGTATTCCCGTAAGAGTAATGGTGCGGCCGCATGCGCGCTCCTTCCGGTATGACCCATCCGACGCGGAAACGATGCTGCGCGATATCCGGCATATTGCCGGAGTGGGCGGACTGTCCCTGGTCATGGGCATGCTCCGGAGTGACGGGACCGTGGATGAAGAATTGCTGGTCCGGCTGCTTGATGCTGCGGCCGGGATGGAGGTTACGTATCACCGGGCTTTTGATGAGGTGCGGGATCAGCTTGAGGCGCTCGAAGTCTTGAAGCGGTATCCGCAGATTACGGATATATTGACCTCCGGCGGCAGCGATAAGGCTACTTCCGCTGAGGGTATGGCGAGGATTGCCGTATTGGAACGGCTGTCCGCCGGTTCTTCGCTCTCCATCCTTGCAGGCAGCGGCTTAAACGCTGGAATTCTGCAGGATTTCATCTCCCGGACGGCTGTCCGCCGGGTGCATTTCGGTTCCGCTGTCCGGGAAGACGGCGATCCGCTGAGGCCGGTTGACCCCAGGCGGCTGGAAGCCGTCCGCAAGATTCTCAAATCATAGAAGAGGTGAGTTCCTTGTCAAAACCATCGCTGCACGAGCTGCGCAAACAGAAGAAGCTGGAGATTAAGGATATTGTAGAGAACGGCCCGTTTAAAGCGGATTGGAAGTCTCTGG
Source organism: Paenibacillus sp. IHB B 3415 (assembly GCF_000802655.2). Lineage (NCBI taxonomy): Bacteria > Bacillati > Bacillota > Bacilli > Caryophanales > Paenibacillaceae > Paenibacillus > Paenibacillus sp. IHB B 3415. Next base: position 23,825 of record NZ_JUEI01000117.1, read on the forward strand.
AGGAATATTCCGTCCCCCGGTGGTACGAGGATGCGAAGTTTGGCATTTTCATTCATTGGGGGGTGTATTCTGTACCCGCCTTCGGGACAGAGTGGTATGCGCGCAATATGTACAGGGAAGGCACAGAGGTGTATGAGCATCATCTGAAGACCTACGGCCCGCCGGATACATTCGGCTATAAGGATTTCATTCCCCAGTTCACGGCGGAGAAATTCGATGCCGAGGAGTGGGCAGCCCTATTCAAACGCGCCGGTGCCGCGTTCGTAGTGCCGGTTGCCGAGCATCATGACGGCTTCGCCATGTATGACTGCCCTTATTCAGAGTGGACAGCTGCCAGGATGGGTCCGCGCAGAGACATTATCGGCGAGCTTGGCGCAGCCGTGCGGCGGCATTATATGACCTTCGGCGTCTCCAGCCACCGTGCGGAGAATTGGTGGTACTACAACGGAGGCCGCGAGCTGCCTTCGGATGTGCAGGACCCGAAATACGCGGAATTGTATGGTCCGGCGCAGCCATGCTACGGCGATCCGGCGTATCCGCTGCCGATTCTGCCGCCGAATGAGGAGTTTCTGGACGACTGGCTGGTTCGCACCTGCGACCTTATCGACCGTTACGGCCCGCAGCTGGTCTATTTCGACTGGTGGATCGAGCAGCCGGTCTTCAAGCCTTATTTGCAAAAGCTCGCCGCCTACTATTACAACAAGGCTGCCGAATGGGGCCAGGGGGCAGTCATCAACTATAAATTTGATGCTTTTGCCGAAGGAACCGCCGTCTATGATATGGAGCGGGGCCAGCTGGCCGATATTAATCCTGATGTCTGGCAGACCTGCACCTCGGTAGGTGAAACCGCCTGGTGCCATATTGCCGACCACAAATATAAGACCTCGGGAGTTATACTCGGCGACCTGGTCGATATAGTCAGTAAAAACGGCGTCATGCTGCTGAATGTCGGGCCGCGTGCGGATGGGACTATTCCCGAAGAAGAGCAGCAGCTGCTGCTGGAGGTAGGGGACTGGCTGGCGGTGAACGGGGAGGCGATCTACGGAACGCGGCCTTGGAAGGTGTATGGCGAAGGCCCGACCCAGATCGTCAGCGGTACATTTAATGATACGAAGCGCAGCCCGTTCACCCCGCAGGATATCCGCTTCACCGCCAGAGGCGGGGAGCTGCTCTATGCGGCGGTTATGGGCTGGCCGGAGGGCGGGATGACAGTGATCGGGACCTTGGGCAACCGCTCCAAGCAGCTCGCCGGAGAGATTCTGCAGGTGGAGCTGCTGGGCTGGAACGGAGAGCTGCAGTGGAGCCGGGCCGGAGAAGGCCTGATTGTTGAACTGCCGGCAAGCGAGTCCGGCCGGGGCATTCTGGTGCTGAAGATCAAGTACTCTACTCCTGAAGCAGCAAAATAAACATTTGAGCTGTATAGGGGCGGGCAGAGGAGTTAGGGGACTGCTCCGGGTGAATCCGGCAAGCTTCATATTCCGGTCAAGCTCCGGGGCTACGGCATGTTTCGAACAAGTTCCGAACATGCTGCAAACAAGCTGCAAACAAGTTCGAACATGCTGCAAACAAGCTGCAAACAGCTCCGGGCTAACATCAACGATCGGCTGATTGTATTTTATACAACAGATACGGGGTTTTAAGGGTCTGCAAAGGATTCTAATGTATTAACTACAACAGATTTTAGGGGATGACCCCGATTGTGGCTGAAATGAAGAAATCTAATGTACGAAATACAATAGAGTGCAAATTTAGAGCGATTATTGCTAATTTGAGTGTACAAAATGCAATAGAACTCTGCCGAGGTACGAATTCAAGCGCTAAAGTATAGGTGGCCGATAGGAATTGCCGGAACGTTCCAGCGTCTTCATGAGTTCCCGAATCGCCCGGAAGTGCTTGCAGCAACTCTGCTACCCGCCCTGCCCGGCGGGCAACCTGAGCTGCTGCCCGTGCTACCCGCCTGTCCGCCCAGCGCCACCCCAAGCTGCTGCCCAAGCTACCCGCCCTGCCCGGCGGGCAACCTAAGCGCTGCCCGTGCTACCCGC
>NZ_JUEI01000118.1:0-13734 GCF_000802655.2 Paenibacillus sp. IHB B 3415
TTACGCCCTCAAGGGTTTAAGTCGATTTTCTAGGTGCGAAAGTTGAGTTATTAAGTAAAGAGGGGACAATAGCTGTATCTGTTGATAACTACGAATTAGCATATATGCTTGTATTACTTGATGAGATATTCGGAAAAGAAAATAGAAAAAATATAATAACGATAAAGCGAGGTTCTGTGACCGGTGCGAAAGTTATAAATCCAGGTGTTGTGAATGTTGTTGAATATGTAATTATTTACTCTAAAAATAGTGAATACTGGACGCCGAATAGAGTGTACTCTTCAAAAGGATATGATAATCGTTATGGGAATTTCATCGAAAATTATGAAAAGGGAATTGAAAATTGGGAGTTTACCACTGTTCTTGAAGAGTTTGCGAAATTTACGGGAGTGAAAAAATCCCAATTAAAAAAACATTATGGTGCTCAATTTGATACTGAGTTAGAAACCTTTGTGTATAGTAATGCTGAGAGAGTGGTTCAATTTGCTACACTAGACGATGCAAGTATAAGTCAGGAAGCTAGAGTAGCTAAACAAAATTCAATAGATAATCCAGATAAAATTTTTTACTTTGAACGCGAAAATTCAAGACCTTATTATATAAAAAATGGGAAGCTTATTCTTTTTGTAAGTGATAGGTTACTTGAAATAGATGGAAAGCTATCATTTAGCCAACCTATTACTGATATTTGGGATGATGTACTCCCTAATGATTTACATAATGAAGGCGGCGTAGAACTGAAAAAAGGAAAGAAGCCTGAAAAACTAATTTCTAGAATATTGGAATTATGCTCAAATAAAGATGATTTAATATTAGATTTCTTTGTTGGTTCAGGTACAACTGCTGCGGTTGCTCATAAAATGAACCGACATTATATAGGCGTAGAGCAGATGGATTATATAAAAACTACTACTGTTGAAAGAATGAAAAATACAATAAACGGAGAACAGCGAGGTGTCTCTCAAGCTCTAAATTGGCAAGGTGGCGGATCTTTTGTATATTTTGAATTGAAGGAGCTTAATCAGAAATATGTTGAGTTGATACAAAATGCAAAGAATGATAATGAATTATGGATCATCTGGGAAAAAATACAATCCACTGGGGGATTCATTAATTTTAAAGTAGCCGTTAAGGAAATTGGAGAGTCGAAAGATGATTATCAACGTCTAGCATTTGAAGATAAAAAAAATTTCCTTATGGCTGTTATTGATAAAAATATGTTATATGTCAACCTATGTGATATTGACGATGAGGATTTCGCTGTATCAGGGCAGGATAAGGCGTTCACTAAGAGCTTTTATAGGAGGGGTTAAAGTGTATTTATTTGAACAAATTGAACAAGGCAAGAACTTTCCCGATGCATATGTCCCCTTACCTGCCTTAATTGAAAAGAATATCAATCCCGAGTTTGTATTGCGTCCTTATCAGATTGATGCTTTTAGGAATTTTGTTACTTATTTTGAAAATGAGAGTTTTCGCCGTTATCCATCTCAAACACTTTTCCATATGGCCACAGGTAGTGGGAAAACTATGATGATGGCGGGGTTAATTATTTATCTTTATAAGAAGGGTTACCGTAATTTTTTGTTTTTTGTGCATTTAGATAACATTGTAATAAAAACAAAAGAGAATTTTTTAAATCCGACTTCAGCAAAATATCTTTTTAAAGAAGAAATTAATATTGATGGAGAAATTATTAAAATAAAGGAAGTTGAGAACTTTCAAGGATCAGATAAGGAAAGTATCAACATCTGTTTTACAACCATTCAAGGATTACATAGTGACATGTGGAATGCAAAGGAAAACAGCCTTACTTTTGAGGATTTCCGCGATGAAAAAATCGTATTAATTTCTGACGAAGCTCACCACTTGAATGTGGATACTAAAAAACAAAAAACGAAAGAGCAAGACGAAAATGAACGCTCATGGGAGTATACTGCTAATATTATATTTGGTGCTAACAGAGACAATGTGATGCTTGAATTTACAGCCACCTGTGACTTAGACAATCCAGTTATAAGAAAAGAATATGAGAATAAAATAATATTTAATTATCCCTTATCTAAATTTAGAATGGATTTATATTCTAAAGAGGTAAAGACAATGCGTTCTGATATTCCTTTGATGCAAAGAGCAATCCAAGCAGTTTTGTTAAATCAGTATCGTTTAAAAGTTTTTCAAGATCATGGGCTTGATATTAAGCCAGTTGTGCTTTTTAAGGCACTTACCAAAGAGCAGAGCAAAACTTTTATGAATGCATTTTTAGAAGTGATTTCAAATTTGACAATAAGATATTTACAGGACTTAAGGGGAACAACAGACAATCCTACACTACTGAAAATGTATAATTACTTTGAAGAAAACAACATTACTTATGAAGTTTTAGTACAAGAGCTGAAAGAAGAATTTTCTAACGAGCGCTGCATTTCTATGAATGATTCTAATGAGGCAGAGAATGTACAGCTCATTGTTAATTCACTCGAAGATAAAAATAATCCGTATAGAGCCATTTTTCAGGTGAAAAAGCTTGATGAAGGATGGGATGTACTTAATCTATTTGATATTGTGAGGCTTTACGAAACGCGCGATGGGAAAAACGGTAAACCTGGGAAAGCTACTGTGGCAGAAGCGCAGCTTATTGGGCGGGGGGCGCGTTATTGTCCTTTCTTGGTTGATAAAACACAAGAAAAATATAAGCGCAAATATGACAATGATTTAGACAACCCTATGCGTATTTGTGAAGAACTTTACTATCACTGTCAAAATGATTCAAAATTTATTTCTGAATTGACAATTGCCCTAAAAGAACTTGGTATTATGGCTAATAATATAGTTGAACGGCAATATACTTTTAAAGAAGATTTTAAGAACAACGACTTATATAAAAATGGTCTGGTTTTTTATAATAATAAAATTGAGAAAAGCCGCAATGATGTATTTGCTATTCCACAGCATATTAGAGATAAAGAGTATTCTGTATTTATTTATACAGGGAAAACAACTATAGACACTTTGTTTGAAGACAGTCATGTTGAGGGAGAAGTGAAAACCTATACAAAAAGAATATCCATTAGTGAAATTGCGAAACTAAATTACTCTTTAGTCAATAAAGCGTTGAGGAAATATGAAGTATTCAAATTTAACACATTAAAGAATTACTTCCCACATTTAAATTCTACTCATGAGTTTATTCATTCCACTAAATATTTAGGTGATATTAAACTCGCAATACAAAGTAAGGTACAAGAGCCGGATATGATTATATACTATAATTCCTGTGTGCAGACATTTGCAAAGATTGCAGAATCAATTTCTTCAATTGAAATCACTTATGAAGGAACTAAAATTTTTGAAAGTAAGAAATTTTATGAGGTTTTTAAAGACAATCAGAAGGTGAATTATACTGACCCGCAGGGAAATGGTGCTGGAGTCCCACAATCGGCTTCAGAAATATCGGCCCCATTGAGACTTGATTTATCAAAAGAAGATTGGTATGTATTCAACGACAATTATGGGACATCTGAAGAAAAGGCTTTTGTAGCACATTTCAAAACTTACATTGATAGCCTTCAAGAGAAGTATGATAAAGTTTTTTTGGTTCGTAATGAGCGTAAACTGAAGATATTTTCCTTTTTAGATGGTAATCGGTTTGAACCAGATTATCTTTTGTTTTTGCAGCGAAATACATCTGACGGCTACGACCAGATGCAGATATTTATCGAACCGAAAGGGTCACATTTATTAACGGATGACAATTGGAAGCAAGAATTGTTGTTGTCTCTGGAAAAAGATGCTATCCCCGTGACAAAATTTACGGACGATAACAATTATAAAATCTGGGGTTTCCATTTCTTTAACCAGGAACAAAGAATTAAAGAATTTACTGAAGATATGAATAGGCTCTAATAAAAAAGTAAATATGATTAAATAATATTAAGGTAATATATCCGATTGTATCCTCCCATGGGATGACACAATCGGATATAAACTTAGGCCATAGACCACTATTTATTTTAAAGTAGAGAAATAATAATCTCCAAGAGGCAAAGTTTTCACCCACCCTCCCCCAGCAACTCCCCAACAGAAACCTCCAGCGCCTTCGCTATGGCAACCACTTCATAATCCTGAACTAACCTGTATTGACCTTCTAATCTCGATAAACTAGTCGGACTAATATCTAATCCGAAGGTTTGCAACCTGGCGAGGAAATCCTTTTGCTTCATTCGCTTAGCTTTTCGAATAGCTACAACTCGAGTCCCGATGATGTTTTTGTCGCCTGGGGGCTCTTTACGATGTCTCATTTCCGTGTCACCTCACAATTTAACCAAATTGTATGCGAGGTAACTGTTGTTTTAATGCGGATATCGAATTAAAATAAAATAAACCGATAAACGCATTAAAATATCTTCACATCGTCTACAGACATAGCTTTTCCAGGAAGGAGGGTTTGTAATGCAACATCTGATGCAGAAATATGAGGAGGAAAAGCGCAAGCTGAATGAACTTGGCCAGAGATCACTGGAGCAAGGAATTCCACTGAGCGGCAATGAAGCAGTTCAAGCCCAGAGTCGTAGAGTGGATGAACTCATTAATCAGATGCATCTAGAAAAGAACGGATATTCAGAGGCTTTTCGTTTAAACTTCTGTCTTGGGGGAGATGTAGTGAGCTTTCCAGTGTGGTTTGTACAAACGATTCAAGGTCGATTGAATGAGGTAACCGCACAGATTGAATATCAATCTGAGTCTAGGCATGCTTTTGAAGAAGAGAGCAAGGCCTTTCAGGCGTTGTTTGACTCCATGGATATTGCACGCATGCCAGAGTTTGAGTATTGGGAGGATAAGCTGCAATTGAAGCAATCTGCTCTTAATGAACGTCTATATCTACAAGGACTAAAAGATGGTATGCAGCTCGCAAATGCCTTTACTGCTCCTTCTATTCTCTCCGATTAAGAAAGAATCAAAAAAGTATACGTATACTTTATTTTTGGACTGTCCAGGCGACAGTCCTTTTTCTTGTGTTTGGAAGGGATACTTTCCCATATTGTCGAATAACCATACATATTGTAAATCAAGACTGGATAAGGTTTTGCTATATTTAATGAATAACTGAATCAGTCGAACGTCACAGACTCAACCATTCGTTAACTTCATTTTGAAAAGCATCCAACTACTAATAATAGTTAACCACCTTGGAGGACTCACATGCCACTACCGGAAACAATCACACAGATATTCAAGCGAAAGCAAAAATCATATAAGATGGTCCTAATCCTATCCTTAATTGAAGAGCTTAGAGCGTCCAAGCGGGAGCGAGTGTCTTATGATCGCGTTAAAAAGCGGTTCCTTAACTACTTCATAGCTGAACAAGAAAGAGGAAACCGGGTAGATTTGCCACAAGGGAAGAAGTTATGGAGAGAAGCATCTAAAAGTCGATTGAAAGATATCATTAACAGTCCTGTTAATGCACTTTCGGATATTTTGTTTGTGGATTTGAAGGATAATACTATTGGGTTTCATAGCCAGATTCATAGACAGATAGGGGAAGAGGGGCTCTCACAATTAGAGCGGCTTGCCAACGAGGAGCTCCGGGCTTACAACGCTGCTTTGCAGCGGTTCTCTTTGCAAGGTTATCTGGAGAAAATCCTGGCGGAGTATACCTCTGCCAAAATGGAAGGCTTCGCGGGTCATTCAATGGGTGCATTGTTTCGTCAGACCCTTCCTTCTGAGCTTAAAGCGTTACCTTTCATAGATGAGCAATACAAGGTTCAAGGTTCAGTTGGACAAGGGAATTGGGCAACGGTACCATGGCTGGCAGTTCTGGATAAACGGATAACGGAAACAACTCAGCACGGGGAATATATTGTATATCTGTTTGCTGAAGATATGAGTGCTGTGTATCTTACGTTTAATCAGGGTGTAACAAGGCCCATTCAAGAGAATGGTCGAAGAGAAGGCTATACTTATCTGAGAGACCGTAAAGAAGCGCTTCTAGACCTTCTTGCACTGACTAATATGAATAAGGATGAGAACATTCGTCTAGTAGATAGTGGCCTTGGTCAAGATTATCAAGTATCGACGATTGCTTACATTAAGTACGAAAGAGGAAACGTCCCGAACGATGGGCAGCTCATTCAAGATCTTGAGAATGTAATCGAAGATTACCGTCTATATGTGGAATCGGTGATTGCTCCCAGTGATGACGAAGCCATTGACGAGGAAGTGAAACTATTGCCACAAGAAGCCGGGCCGCTAAAGGACGAGGAAGTTATAGCTTTCCTCCACCAAATCCAATCCCACATCCGCCGCCAAGGCTTCTTTTTCCCTGAGCATCTAATCGAGAACTTCTACCTCTCGCTGAAGGCGAAGCCTTTTGTTATTCTGGCGGGGATCTCGGGGACGGGGAAGACGCGGCTGGTGAAGCTGTTTGCGGAGGCGCTGGGGGCGACGCGGGATAATGGGCAGTATACCTTGATTCCGGTGCGGCCGGATTGGAGTGATCCTGCGGATCTGCTGGGGTATAAGGATCTGTCGGGCAGGTTCCAGCCGGGTCCGATAACGCAGGTGTTCGTGGAGGCGCGGCAGCCGGAGAATCGGCATAAGCCTTATTTTATCTGTCTGGATGAGATGAATCTGGCCCGGGTGGAGCATTATTTCAGTGATCTGTTGAGTGTGCTGGAGACGCAGGAGTGGCGGGAGAGTGAGATTCAGACGCAGGAGCTGATCTCTCGTGCCTTGCTGGGTACACCTGAGGATCAAGCGACCTATGGCGGCCTGGGCATCCCGGAGAATGTGTTCCTGATCGGGACGGTGAATATGGACGAGACGACGCATCCTTTTAGCAAAAAAGTTCTCGACCGCGCAAGCACCCTGGAGTTCAATTACATCAATCTGCAGCAGTACCCGCAAGGGGCTGAGCAGGACGCGGGTGATCCCGCTGATCTTAATGAGCTGAATCATCTCTTCCTCCGTTCTGATTATTTGCAGCTGGTGGATGCTTATGATACCCATCAGGAGCTCGTTGTGCGGACCACGGAGAGACTGGTTCAGATCAATACGCTGCTAGAGGATATCCATGCTCATGTGGGCTTCCGGGTGCGGGATGCGATTTGCTTCTATATGATCTATAACGAACGGTATGGCCTGATGGAAGAGGAAGAGGCGTTTGACTGGCAGCTGCTGCAAAAGATTCTGCCGCGTATCCAGGGGAGTCATTCCTCGGTGCGCCGGGTTCTGCTGGGCCTGATGAAGGTTGCGATAGGTAGCGGTGCCGGCATTGCGATTAATGTTCAAGAACTCATGGACGATGATGCTTCGCCGCTCTATCTGAAATGGGCTGCCGGACAGAATCCGCCTGGGGTTAAGCATCCGCAAAGTGCCCGTAAATTGGCTTATATGCTTAGGAGGCTGGAGGAAGATGGATTCACCTCATACTGGCTCTCTTAATCAGGCGGTGGAATTGCTCCGTATCGAGACGGAGCTTTTTACGCTATTTGTGCAGGGGCGGCCCTATCACCCTACGGTGGAGACGTTGCAGCTTCATCGCTCCCCGGAGCAGGAGTGGGTGAATGCTCAGCTTGGAATTACCTGCTCGCAGCGGCTTGGGGAATTGCAGATTAAGGTGTTCTCGCCTGAAGCCTATGGGCTGATCGACTGGCAGCCGGGGGAGTCATCCTTTCCTTGCTTTTATGAGACGCAGCCGTATGAACTGGTGATTCAGAATAAGAAGGCGGCCAAGCTTACTTTCTATCATGACAATGTGCTGCTCCGGCAGGCGGTTAAGCCCCTGGGTGATTCTATTCTTGCAGGTGTGCTGAACTTTGGGAACGAGGTTGGGCTGACGGAATGGGAGATCCGGGGCGAAGGGCAGACGCTGCTGCGGGTGGAGATGGAGATTTTCCCCTCGAAGATGGATTATAAGCGGGATTACCAGAACCTTCTGCATGAGGTGAATGCGCAGATTTATAATTTGGCTTTTGATTTTCTGCGCCGGACCTATCAGCTAACTGGCCTGCGGGAGACGCAGCATCAGAGCCTGACGGAGTTCTTCGCGATCCTACAGCATGTATTCAGACAGCTCTTAGATGCCGTTGAGCGGATCAACAAGAATCCTAATGTTGCGCTGCTCCAGGAGCGGCGGTTAATGGATGCAGGCCGGGTCAAAAAAGCCGGAAGAGAGAACATCCGCGAGCTCGCGAAGCATCCTGAACGGTTAAGAGAAGACATGAACCATGGCTTTTTAACCGTCGGCAACCGGAGCTACACAGCATCGCACTTAATAGAGACACGGAAGCGCCTCGCCTATGATACGAGTGAGAACCGGTTCGTCTGCTGGATGCTGGAACGTATTCACGGCAAGCTTAAGGAGCTTAAAAGCCGCTGGAAGGAGAACAGCCGGACCTCAGATCCGCTGCTCATCCGAAGAATCGACACGATGCTCACTCAGCTGGAGCGGGTGCTTAAGATAGATTTTCTGCGGGAGGCTGGAGCACTGAAGCAGATGTCCGTTACGCTGGTGTTGCAGATGGCCCCCGGATACCGTGAGGTCTATCGCTGTTATCTCATGCTGCTCAAAGGCCTGTCGATCCAAGGTGACCTGCTTCGCCTATCCATGAAGGATGTCGCGCAGCTCTATGAATACTGGTGCTTCCTTAAGCTGAATCAGCTTCTGGGGCAGAAGTATAAGCTGGTGAAGCAGGACATCATTAAGGTGAACCGGAACGGGATCTTTGTGACACTGGATCGCTCGCAGAGTGCTCAGATGGTCTATGAGAATCCGGTCAACGGGGAACAGTTCATCCTGTACTACAATACGATTCCTGGAACAGATAGGACCCCAACGCTAAGTCAACGTCCTGACAATGTGCTTACTCTGAAGAAGAAGGATGCTGGCCAGATCAAGGAGTATAAGTATGTGTTCGATGCGAAGTATCGGTTAAATCCGGCGTATGAGGGGACTTCCTATTATGAGAAATATAGACAGCCTGGGCCGGAAGAGGATGATATTAATACGATGCACCGCTACCGGGACGCTATAGTCTATCAGGAGACAGGCTCCGGGGAATACGAGCGAAGCATGTTCGGGGCATATGTGTTATTTCCGTACCCTGATGAGGAGCGGTACAAGACCCACCGTTTCTACAAAAGCATCGGGCTGCTGAACATTGGCGCCTTGCCGTTCCTGCCGAATTCCACAAGCCTGGTGGAGCAATTCCTGGCTGAGATTATTCAGGATAGTCCAGAGAAGGCTTATGAACGCTCGACTCGTCCGCGCGGTACGAAGGAATACTATGCCAATCAGCTTGCAGGCAAAAATGTACTGGTCGGTTCTGTCCGGGGGCCGGAGCAGGTGGCGGTTGCGGTGCGGAAGGCTTTTTATCATATGCCGCTTAAGAATCTTGCCAGCCAGAAGATACTTACCCAGATCGAATACGTAGCGATGTGCCAATCCCGAAAGAAGTTCATTGATCCCGCCAAAACAGGCATTCACTGGGTAGGGAAGGTAGCGGATTGGAAAGTGCTGCGGCGTAAGGAGATTAAGGAAGTCCCTTGTCGGCCGGGTACCGAGGAGGATCTGTATGTACGATTCACGGTTGAGGAATGGAAGAGCTTAGCTGTTCCTATTACGCTGGGGGGCCAAGGGATTCTCACGGTGCTCTACACCAGTAAGTACATCCTCGACCGGGCCTTGGAAATTGCCGAGCTCCGTCTGGAAACGGAGGAAGCGCTGCGGGAATGGCGGGAGAAGCGCCGCAAGGGCAGAGTTAAGGTGAAGCTGGATCATGAGCAGTATGTAGATTTGGGTAGGGTTGTGGAGGTTAGGAATATATAGTGAAATAAATAGAGTGAAGAAAGTGAATCCATGGTTGTGTTTTACGTTGTAAAACATTGTCACCATGGTATAATGAACTCAGAAACAGCGTACAATGGCAAAGAGAGCCGTGCTGGTAACACGACTCTCTGCGCAATAGCCGCTTTTAAGGGCGGAGGCTTTTAAAGGTAAACCAGTCAAAGAATAGACCGCTTCCCTTGAGCAGGGCGGTCTATTTCTTTTTGAGGTAATTTAGCAGCGCGATAATGAACATGCCGAACATGAACATCAGGGACAATGCTTGATAAACCTCCATTGGCGTCACCTCCCTTCCGGGAGATTAGCCGACCGCCCATATAAGCCTTCCATTGCTTCTGCGATTATATCATGAATGGAAAATTTTGAATATACGAACCGAGTCCTCCAAAAAAAGCTCAAGCGCAGGCTTTCCATCCCTGCCTTTGGGCTTTTTTCTATGCATCCCAAACTGCCCCCTGGAAATTTATTCTTCCGTCGTAATACTTTCGCCATGTTCGTTCAGCATGATTTCAGCGATGATAGAACCTGTAAGATGATAACGCCGAGCGCGTTCATCATACATCCGGTTCTTATCCGGGCGGGCGTAACGAGGCGGGGATCTCGGGTGATCCCGCAGTGCCGGCATGTATGTTACGGTATCCTGTACGGTCCGTTTCGGTAAGAGTCACTATTGGGGTTCGATTCCCCAATCGCCTTGGGAGCGATTCTGGTAGAGTACTCGATTTCCATCGAGCGACTATTGAAGCAAAATCTGAGTAAGGAAACCAATGGACAGAATCCCTGGCGGCTGGTATAGCGCTACTGCGGAAGGGCTTTGCAATCCGTGGATACCGATAGTATGGCTGCAGGGAGAATTCGGCAGGGACAAAAGGGAACGAAGGCCAGCTGAAGTATGGGTTAGCCTCGGGGTTAAGTGTCCTCCCGGACCTCCCGGCAGACCGCCTGTCTCAAACGTGATTCCGCCTGAGCTGCAGCGGGATTCTGTCATCCATTGGCCAATCATGAAGGGGGCATACATATGTTGAAGCAAATAACGATTCAAGCGGACCAGCGCGGTCTGCTCTTTCATAAGGGAAGTTATGTGAAGCGGCTGCTGCCGGGAACCTACCGTTACTTATCATGGTCGCAGCATACAGTGGCAGTACTGAATATTGCCAAACCGTTTAGTGTCGAGGGTAAAGACCTGCAGCTGTTCCTACAGGATGATGAACTCCTCCGGGAGCTCGATGTCGTACGCGTACAGGATCATGAGATTGTTCTGCACTATGAGGATGGCCAATTCATGCAAGTGCTGAAACCGGGTGTGTATGCTTATTGGAACCTCCTGAAGAAGCACACCTTCGTACATACGGATACCAGACAACCGGAGCTGCCTGCCGGGATCGACCGCTCGATTATCTCGAAGCTTACTCCGTATGTGCAGTGCTCTGAAATTGCGAGCTACGAGCAGGGATTCCTGTTCTATGATCATACGCTCAAGCGGGAGCTTACGCCTGGTAAGTATTATTTCTGGAAGGGTCCGGTCTCGGTGCTGACGAAGACGGTCGATCTAAGACAACAGCAGATGGATCTGGTTGGCCAGGAAATGATGACAGAAGATAAGGTTACACTGCGTTTGAACTTCGTATGCCAGTACAAAATCGTAAGTCCGCACCGCGTTCTGGAGATGAAGGCTTTTGACGAGCAGATACACATCCAGCTTCAGCTCCTGCTCCGGGAGTATGTCGGGACGCTGAAATTGGACGATCTTCTGAAACGAAAAGAGGATGTTGCCACCTTCATTCTGTCCCGTATCCAGGAGAAGGAAGAGGCGTTCGGGGTGCGTTTCCTCGGGGCGGGGGTGAAGGATGTAATTCTGCCGGGGGAAATGAAAGACATCCTAAACACCGTGCTGCTCGCAGAGAAGAAGGCGCAGGCGAACCTGCTTACCCGCCGGGAAGAGACGGCTTCCACGCGCAGCCTGTTGAATACAGCGAAGCTGATGGATGAGAATCAGACACTGTTCCGTCTGAAGGAGCTGGAATTCCTCGAGAAAATATGCGACAAAATCGGCTCTATCTCTGTAACCGGCGGTGGAGACCTCCTGGAGCGGTTAAGCTCGCTTATCGGCAGTAATAAGTAGATCGCCTCCTGGCGGTCTATTTTAGTGCGGATAGATAGAATTAAGCTTAGTCAAAGTTCCGGAAAACAGGTAATTACATAGAAGCTATAGAACTAAGCTATAGAGCCGATTAAGCCAAACCCGAGGAAGTGAACCCATGGACAACAAAGCAAAGAAAATCCTCATGAACACCTTCTGGACCTCAGCCGGCTGGAAGAGTAGTCCTGCTGCCTTTGCCGGTGAGGATTTCGACTATGCCAAAAGCACAGGCCTGATGTTCGATCCTGTGACGATTACTCATGACGAGATTGTCTTGCGGCTACATGAGCTGCATCAGACGATCACTAAGGAGCGGGTTGCTGCCGCATTCCTGCACAGTCTGTCGACGAAGAAGGTCTATTTGCGGAGCGCCCTGTCAAGCTGGGCTCTGACTTCCGCGCTACTATTACATAATTATGAGCAGCGGAGTGTTGTGCGGCCCAATTATAGCAGCTGCGGGGATTGTAACTTTTACAGATTAATGTCTGATAGGGAATATATTAATCAGGATTTGAATGTGCTGAATTTCGAACGGGTCAAATGGGGTGGGATTCGTCTGAACTGGCTTTTATACTGCTGGCTGGACCTTGAATTATTCAGTAAAGAAGAAGAGTTCGAGAGTACTGCCGAGGATGCTGCTATACTCTCTGGAATGCTAGAAGCGATCCGGAATTGTGCGGACCATGAGAGTGCACGGATGCTGGAGAAGCGGTGGAAGGACGTGGTTCCTTCCAGTAAGAATGAACGGGATGTAATCATGGAGATATGGGGCTATGCCGGATTGCTGGTACCGCGGGACACACCCCGGAAGCGCAGAGGCGGGAGTTCTGATTTTAACTCTATGGCTGAGTGGCAGGGAGAAGACGGCTATTCTCGTGAGGCGGTAGAGTTGTATTTTGGTGCGTTTTTGTAGATTTACTATGAACTTGAATGACGGTTAGATGATATTCGGACAAGGAGGCACGCTCATTATGAACACCCCGGAACACATCCAGAAGATACTTGAAGACAACAGAAGAAAGCTGCTGGCTCTCAATCCCGAAGAACGCTTTATACGCTTCTATGAAACAGATATGCCTTACGGTTGTTTCTCTAATTTTGCCAAGTACCCCATTGTGTTAAAAGGCAAGGCGTGGGCAACCACGGAGCATTATTTTCAGGCGCAGAAGTTCGCAGGTACTGAGCATGAGGAAGAGGTCCGGCTCGCCGGAACGCCGATGGAGACAGCACGCTTGGGGCGGGACCGGAGTAAGCCGCTTCGTTCCGATTGGGAAGCATGCAAGGTTGAGGTCATGAGAGAAGCGCTGATGGCTAAGGTTGAGCAGCATCCCGCTATTAAGTCCATCCTTTTGTCGACAGGCGATTGTACCTTAGTTGAACATACGGCCAATGATGCGTACTGGGGAGATGGGGGGAACGGCCAAGGCGGCAATATGCTGGGCAAGCTGCTGATGGAGATTCGGAACGGATTAGATGAATATGTGCCAGAATTCTTGCTGCCGCAATGGCTGGTGTATCCTGAAATTGAGCCGTTCAGCATTGGCTGGAGAATGGGGTATGGTGAAGATTACTTGATTCATTTACGGGAATGGAGAGAGCAGCAGTCGCCGGAGGCGCTGAAGGAGTATGATGCGTACTTCACTCCGCCGGAGGAGTGGGCTGAGGCTGAGAGAATCAAAGAAGAGTATAGGAAAAAGAATAAGGATCAGGACTGAACCCCGTAGACAATCCATTACTTCATGCCCCC
>NZ_JUEI01000119.1:0-13417 GCF_000802655.2 Paenibacillus sp. IHB B 3415
CCGATATCTTCCGTTGATCTAATGTTAGGTTTCTTGCAAGTGTACTGGCTGGTCAGAGCTAGATTGTTGCATTCTATGCAAGATTTTTGCGGATTCGCTGCTCACCAGAAGTAAATTGTTGTAATTTGTACAGAAATACCATCCGTTGCCTTCCGGACGGAGCTACGGGGGCAGCGCAACCAGCTACTGCTCCACCTGCGAGCCGCAGGAAGCGGCCGGCGCAACACGTCAAACAGGGCGATGCCGTCATGCACATCGCCCTGTTTCTCTTAAGAAGTTCGCGCTGCAGAATCAGGATTCCATCCCGCCCTCACTGGTCTCATAATGACTGGTATCGCCGTGAAGCACAATCTCAGGCACACCGTCCGTGATATCAATTCTGCACAGACAAGTAGGATAGATGTAGGGCAGATCCCAGAGCTTGTTCATGGCTCTATCCTCGAAATAAGCCATAAGCACCTTAATCACCACCGTATGCGTCACAATGAGCACCGCACCGCCTGCGTGGAGATCTGCGATCTCCCGCAGCTTGCCCAGCGCACGCTCCTGCACCGCTGCAAAGGTCTCACTGCCCTCTACAGTGAACTGCTCAGGATCGCCCCAGAAGAACTGATGCTGCTCCGGATACTGAAGCTGCAGCTCTGCGGTATCACGGCCTTCCCAGACTCCCATGCCGATCTCCTTGAATTCATCGCAGGCCGTAAGCGGCAAGTCCCGCTCTCCCATGATAATCTCCGCCGTCCGCAGCGCCCGGGGACTAGAGCTCGCGTACACCGCGTCCAGCTCCACCTGCTCCATGCTCCTGCTTAGCCATTCTGCCTGCTGGACGCCCAGCGGCGTAAGCTCTGAATCCTGATGGCCCTGCATCCGCTTCTGCACATTCCATTCGGTCTGCCCGTGCCGGGTAATGTACACCGTTGTTGTAGTCATGAAACCCTGCTCCCCTCAAGACGATAGCTCTCTTGCTCTATCCATAAAAAATTACGCCTCCGCACATCTTACGTGCGCTTGCGTTCCAGCCACTTCACCGCGTAATCCACAATCTCCCGCTGCGGAATCAGCTGTGCCGCCGATGCGGCCACCAGGCGGCTGGCAACAAGCCCGGTCTCCCGGCCAAAGTCCACGCCCAGCTCCGTGAAATCATCCGAGTTCCAGTTGTAATCACTGAATTCCATCCATCGTCTGACTCCGTCCACCATCATCGGCGCTGCGGCCATGACTTCCTGTTTCCCGGCATAGTCTGCCCGGTATTCCGCCAGATGCAGCGAGGTATTATTGAGATTATCTACACCGAGCAACAGTACGCTTCCCCCCAGCTCATAAATCCGGGCCAGCGGAGACTGCTCACCGAAGGCGTACTCCAGGCTATGCCCATCGATAATGACATCCCGGTGTTTCCCCCAAGCGGCAAAAGAATCGATCGGATGGCTGCTGCGCCGGACGCCCTGCTGCTTGCGGAAGCAGTCGGGAATCACGCCCATCCCTCTAAGCGGAGTCAAGTCCGGGTCATATGCAGGCATATGCTCCCGGATGCCGGGCCACCAGGCCTCCGGCACCGGCGGGTTGCTCCAGCCTGACGGATCGGTCAGATCCGAGGATTGCGTAGGCATAACGAGCGTTCCTTCTTCACCCAGCACCTTCTCCAGCGCCAGGATAACGGCAACCGGACCACCGGCCACCCATTGTCCCAGTGATTTAAAGGAAGAGTGCAGCAGCAGTATCATTCCTTCATGCACGCCCAGCTTACGGAAGTCGGCGGCAAGTGTATCTACGGTAATCAGTGTTCCTTGTACTTCTTCCATTCCATTGCCTCCAGTATTCTGATCATCCAATGTTCATATTCATACCGGCAATCCGCTGACCTAGCCCATAGACTCGTAAGCACGCTAAAATTCCTTATCCTCCGTCTGGCCCGAATAACGCTCCATCAGCTGCTTCGCCCGGTATTCACCGGGAGAGATACCCTCCAGCTCCTTAAAGACACGCGCGAATTGCTTGCTGTTCTCAAAACCTACAGCCTCAGAGACCCCGGCCAGCTTGACGGAGTTATCAGCCAGCAGCTCCTTGGCGTGGCGGATGCGGACTTTTTTGAGATACAGCACAAAGCTCTCCCCGGTGTACGCCTTGAAGGCTTCACTGAAATATGAATAATTGAGCGAGACATAATTGCTGACCATAGCCATATTCAGCGGACGGGCATAATTCGCTTCGATATACGCCAGCGCTTCTTCCATATCCGCATGCTCGGTATGCGCAGATCTTATTCCTATAATATAATCGTTCACACTAAGGAGCAAATGCTCCAGTGCCCGGTAATAGTCATGGAAATTGCTGAAATTATACAAGTTGCCGACCGCTCGGTACAGCTTCAGCACTTCCACCGAAGCCTCTCCATGCACACGGAACACTTCATCCAGCACCCGTTCATTAATACTCCGCCCTACATTCTCCAGGTAATCCAAATCCAGATGCAGCAAATGATCCGTCTGAAAAATAACACCAAGCAGCGTCTTGATCTCCTTCTCCCGCTCGGTTCCCAGCATATTAAGCAGCTTGCGCAGCTCCTCCTCCGGGGAAGGGAAGCTCAGGCGCCCGGCGCGGATATCCTTATAGTCGACAAAGCTGGCCTGCGGGGACAAAAAAGTATACTGCAGCGCCCGGTACGCCTCCATGTAACAGGCACGGAACTGCTCCGGACTCCGGCTCTCACTGCTGATGCCGATGAGCAGCCGCTTAAGTTCTTTGGCATCAGCCTTACCGGACAGCTCCAGGAAGCTCTCCACATTCCCCACAAGTACAAGCTTCCCGTCCCAATCGGTCAGAATTTCTGTGAATTTATGCTCCAGCGGTCCGATCAGCCGCTCCAGCACGCCCTGGACCTCTCCGTGATTCATCCGCGCGCCGTCCCGGTGATAATAATTGACCACGCCTACTGTAAAAGGAATCTGCAGCGTCGACAGCTCCTCCAGCTGTGCCGCCGATGCTTCTATCTCCCGCTGCATCAAAAGCCCCCGCAGGCGGGCAATCCGCAGCTCGCGGCGGTAGCCTTCCGCCTCCTGCTTCTGCCGCAGACTGCTCGACTGGCGGTCCATTCCCTCCTTGCCGATCCGTTCGAGAATCTCGAACAGCTCTTCGCGGCGGATCGGCTTCAGCAGATAATCCTTCACGCGGTAGCGGATCGCGCTTTTGGCATATTCGAAATCATCATGGCCGCTTAAGATAATGACAGCAGGCGGCTCCTCCTTGCCTGCTTCCACCGACAACCGTTCCAGCAGCGTGATCCCGTCCATAATCGGCATCCGGATATCCGTAATAATGACATCCTTCCGCTCCTGCTTGTACAGCTCCAGCGCTTCCGCACCGTTGCCCGCCATCGTGATGCTGTAGACAGACGGATATTCCCGTTCGATCATCGCCTTCAGACCTTGACGGATCATTTTTTCATCATCCACGATCAGCAGATTGGTCATAGCTAGTTATCCCCCGTCAATAGAACTTTGGGCAGTGACATGAACACAGTTGTCCATTTCCCTGCTTCACTCTGCACTTCCAGCCCGTAGGCTTCACCGTAGAACAGCTGCAGACGCTGATGCACATTGCGCAGTCCGACGCCTCCCGACTTATACCCGCCGCTGCTGGTTCCCGAAGGGTCAGCCCCCGGTTCCTCCTTGGCATAAATCGCCTCATGCAGCTGGGTCAGCTGCTGCGGCGTCAGCCCGAGGCCATTATCGCGCAGCGAGATGAAGATATCCCCCTCGGCCTCCGTAATATCGATCCGCACAACACGGTCCGTGAGCTCTATCCCGTCCGCATTCCAGGCATGCTTCACACTGTTTTCAACAATCGGCTGCAGCGACATTTTGAGCACCTCCACTTCCAGATAAGCGCTGTCAATATTAAGCTCCAGTCCAATGGTATGCTCGAATCTTATATTCATAACCTCTATATAGTTCTGGATATGGCGGATCTCGTCTTTCAGCTTCACGTATTCACCCGTCCATTTGAAATTATAGCGCATCATGCCGCCAAGCCGGGTAAGCGCATCCGAGATCGTCCGCTGATTCTCAATCTCCGCCAGCATTTTGATATTCTCCAGTGTATTGTAGAGGAAGTGGGCATCAATCTGATTGTGCAGCGTCCGCAGCTCAGCTTCCTTCGACAGCGCCTGTTTATGGACAGCCTGAGCCACCAGCGTATTAATTGTGTTCATCAGCTTGGAGAAGTGATGGGCAAGCTCGCCGACCTCGCCGCCTCCGCTGACGCGGATACTTCCATACGGCTCTCCCCGGCGGACTCTTTTCATCGTTTCGGTCAGCCGGCGGAGATTCTTCAGGATGAATGCATTCAGCACGTAAGCAATGGCAGTGACCAGGAAGATGAAGCCGATATTGACCCCGATAATCAGATTACGGGTACGCGAAATATCCATCATCACACCTTTCATCGAGACCACAGTGACCAGAGAAGCATTGATCTGCTCCAGCGGCGCCTGAATCAGCATGAAGGAATTCCCGTTCTCCTTATAATCCATCACCCATTTACCGGTCTTCCCGAACTCTGCCAGCCGGTCTTTGATTGCCGCAGTCAGCCCCTTATTATTCTCCAGAAAAGAGTTGTCTGTCCGGGTGAACAGGTTCAGCTCATCATCCGCAAGAATCATCTGGGATTCATTATCCTGCACGGAGGTATACGTCTTGGGTGTGAATTTACTCAGCAGCATATCTACCTGAACCATCCCGATGTGATTGCCCGCCGGAATGCTGATCTCCCGCAGCACCGATACCTTCGGTTGCCCCTGCTCTGTTTCCCCCGAGAAGCGCTTCATCAGGTCGATATCCGAGTTCTGAAAGGACCACAGATTCCGCAATCCTTCCAGCTCCAATGCCTTCTGAAACCAGGGCTCCATGGAGACCCGGGACTCACGGAAAATAACCGGCCACATCTCATATACATTTTTACTGCTGGAATACAGGTACAAATGCTCAATATTCGGATTATTGAACTGGATCTGGCTGAGGTTCATGAAGCTGGTTGTGTTGTAATCAATCAGTTCTCCGAGTGTAGGATCACTTTCGCTGATCAGATACTCCCGGGTGATTTTATCACTATACGCCATCTGGAGCGCCCGCTCCATCGCCTCAATCTGATTGAGTACATGCAGCTTCTCCATCTGCAGCAGATAGTCGTTTTTCTCGATCGCATCCTGCATATACGTATTGTTAATGGCCTTGTACGAATAGAAGGACACCAGCAGACTGGGTCCCAGAATAATAAAGATATAAGCCACAACCAGCCGGCTTTGCAGTGATCTCCGTCCGAGCCAATAACGGAAGGAATTCCATAATGCTCCTGTTCGTTTGCGCATATTCACCTCTCCGTTAATGGCTGGAGCCTTTTAGATCCCGTTACTAGAAAATAACCCAAAAGCCCGCAGTTAGCGGGCAATTGGGTCTTATATTTGAGACTACATTCCGAGTTTTTTCTTGTTCTCTTCATATTTAGTCTGGCGGTATGCATCGAAGGTCGCTTGACCTTCCTTCTCTTTTTTGGTGAGATATTCAGACCAGATCTTATCGAATTCCGCATCGGATTCAGCCATCAGCAGCTTCGGCATGGTTTTGCCGCGCAGCTGTTTCAGCTTGGTGGCGATGATGCCTTCCGGCGAGTTACCGCTAGGATCAATCAGCTGGAATTCCGAAGTATTAATAGATTTCCCGCGGGTCCAGTCTTCCAGTTGTTTGAACGGCTCAACGGATTTTGGTGCCCATTGGTCAGTAATATTCGTATTCTGCATCATCCAGAAGGTGAACGAAGAGCCGTATTGCTTATCAAATGCTGCACGGTCCGAGTTCATCAGCTTAAGGGCTTCAGGGAGGAATTGGTCCTTGCCCTCAATTGTATCATAGCTGACCCCTTTTTCGCCCAGGAAAAGATCCTTTTGGCCTTCTTCACTGTTCAGGTAGCTGAGGAATTTAATTGCACGTGCTTTATCCTTAACATCCTTGGAGATCAGGGTAACGGTCCAGCCGGAGATCCCAGGGCCATTCAGTGTAGGCTGATCCAGTTTGGTGTTGGCTGGTCCATCTACAGCAATGTAGACCATATCAGGATTCTTCTGGAAAATAGTTCCTTGCTGGGAAGCAAAGTCTGTACGTTGATACAGCATTGCGAAGTAGCGTCCCTGTACGATTTTTTCTTCCATTTGTGCCCGTTTGTCAATGAAGATATCTTTTGCCAGCAATCCGTCCTGGTTAGCCTGGCGGAGTGTTTTCATCCAGCGTACATATTCAGGATCGGTTTCACGGTCATATACCTTGCCGTCTTTTTCCCAAGGGATCGCCAGGAAGTTCTGAATGTAGCCTTCCAGCGAGTCATTGCCGTTCTCAGTGAACTCATGCAGACCCAGCGGAATCAGCGGCTGGCCGTTCACTTCAGGGAATTTCTCCTGTGCAGTCTTCATCGCAGCGAGGAAGCCTTCAGGGGTACGCATATCCGGACTGCCGATGGCTTCATAAATATCCTTGCGGACTGCGAACGTCTGGTTCGATACATAGGTATCGCCATATTTTTCATAGTCGGCAGGAGAAGAGGAAGAGTTAGGATAGCCGTATACATTGCCGTCCGGCTGAGTGTACCAGCCAAGCTTATCTTTATCGGAAACTTTGTAGAAGTACGGGTCGTATTCATCAGCCAGCTTGTTCAGCGGAAGCACCAATTCGCCTTCTACCATTTTTTTGATGGCATCTTCCCAGTAGCCGAGGGTGATGAAGTCAGGCAGCTTGCCGGAAGCAATCAGCGTGTTCAGCTTCTCATTCTCATTCCCTGCAGGCACGATAAAGTTAACGTTAACGCCGGTCTTTTTCGTAACATATTGCGAAGTTGGATCTACGCCCCATTTGTTGGCAAACCAGGCAAAGTTCAGATACCAGTCGAAGGTGATTGGTGAAGTGTCGCTCATCCAGCCTGGCTCATCGCCTGTTGCTGCCGGAGCTGTCGTTTCTGTTGCATTGGTTGCCGGTGCCTCTGTAGCTTCCGTAGCCGGCTTCTCCGTCGCTGTATTTCCGTTTGCGGCATTATTATTGCTTGAACAACCCGCTGCAGAGAATGTCAGCATTAGTCCCAAGAGCAGCAGGACCATTTTCTTTGGCTTATGTTTCATGCCCATGCTTGTTTACCCCTTTTCTAGAAAATAGTAATTATAAGCTCAACCCCGCTGCCCGCAAGACAATGGGCTCCGGAGGAGTTACCCTGTGGTTCGCAGATGCTCAGCCTTTGATGGAGCCGATCATCATGCCTTTAACGAAATAGCGCTGCAGGAACGGATAGACGAACACGATTGGCAGCGTTGTGACAACCATGGTTGCCAGCTTGATGGACTGGGAGGTTACCGATCTTGTGGCCGCGCTGCCCTGGACAGCAACCATCATCGTATTGGAGCTGGACTGGGCCACGACCCGGAACAGATAAGTCTGAATCGGCTGAAGGTCCACATTGTTCACATAGATGATGCCGGCAAAATAATCATTCCATTGATACACGCCGTGGAACAGCGCGATGGTGGCAATAACCGGCATGGAGACTGGAAGAACGATCCGCAGTAAGATGGACCAGTCATTGGCTCCGTCAATCCGCGCCGCTTCTTCCAGACCGTCGGGAATCTCCCGGAAGAAGGTCATGAAGATAATAAGATCGAAGAAGCTGAACATGACGGGAATGATAAAGACCATGAAGTTATCCAGTAAATGCAGATCACGCATCAGCAGGAAGGTTGGGATCAGGCCGCCGTTAAAGAACAATGTAATGGTGCCGATCAGAATGTAGAGCTTGCCGCCAACCAGATCCTTGCGGGACAAGGCATAAGCTACCATCGCTGTAAAGAATACATGCAGAGCCACACCAAGGACTGTCTTGAGTACGGTAACCCCCATCGCCAGCATAATCCCCGGACTTGCAAATACTGCATCGAAGTTCTTCAGTGTGAACATCCGCGGCCACCAGTAGATTCCGCCCAGCATGGCGTCATTGCCGTCATTGAAAGCGTTGACGAGCACATACCAGATCGGATACAGCGTCAGGAAGCAGACGCAGAGCATAACCAGATTATTGACGATATCGAAAATCGCTTCGCCTTTGGTTTTACGTTTAAGAGCAAACATATATAGGTCCTCCTTGTCCTAGAACAGCGACGTGTCGTTGATTTTTTTGGATACCTGATTGGCAATCAGCAGCAGAATCAGTGCAATGACTGCTTTGACCAGGGTGACCGCCGCAGAATAGGAGAAGCGGTTGGAGACAATACCTGTCTGATAGATATAGTAATCAATCACATTGGAAGTGCTGTCGTTAAGCGAATTCCGCAGCACCAGAATCTGGTCGAAGTTCGAGTTCAGTACGCCGCTGACTGCCAGGACGAACAGGATGCTGATCGTGGCCCGGATGGCCGGCAGAGTGACAAACCACATTTTCTGGAAACGTCCTGCGCCGTCAATCGTTGCTGCCTCATACATTTCCGGAGATACACCGGCGATCGCCGCGAGGTAGATAATCGCTGACCAGCCAAGCTCCTTCCAAATGTCGGAGGTGATGATTATCGTCCAGAAATAACTCGGTTCAGCCAGGTAAGTGATCGGTTTGTCAATCAGATTGAGGGCAAGCAGAATATTATTGATAATCCCTATATCCGCGAGCCAGGTGGCCAGAATGCCGCCAAGCACAACCCAGGAGAGGAAATGCGGCAGATAGGAAATCGTCTGAATCGTCTTCTTGAATCTGATGGAACGTACCTCATTGAGGAACAGGGCGAATATGATCGGCAGCGGGAACCCGATAAGCAGCTTGATCAAGCTGATCCCCAGCGTGTTGCGGATAACATTCGGCAGATCCTCATCTGCGAACAGTTCCCTGAAATGCTCCAGGCCCACCCAAGGGGCTTCGGCAATCGACTTGACGATATTATATTCCTTGAAAGAAATAATCAAGCCGTAGATCGGGATGTAGTTGAATATGATCATCCACACTACACCAAGCAGTGCCATAGTCTGCAGATGACGCTGGGCTACAAATTTCCTCCAGAGCGTATTTTTGCGAACTGAACCGGTTTCGATTGACGCCGGAATGAGCGGCCCCATTACCGGATTTGGTTTGGTGCTTTGTTTGTTCTCCATCGTATGGACCTCCAAAATCCCCAACTTTAATGTGTGAAGCGTTTTCATCTCTATGTATTTATTGTATGCGTTTTAGTATTTGGGCGTAAGGTCCCAGATTTCGTATTTGGGGGCTCATTTTTCGGCTTGGCTCAAAAACTCAACCGCCATCGGAGATAGGCTGCGGGAAGCCCTGAACTTCCGGAAGCCATTGTCTCCTCCCTTTCCAACCCCCTTCCGCGCTTGCATGGGTGAGTGCTACTCTGCCCGTCTGGGACAAATTCAAAGCTGCCTATCCCTCGGGGGTGCTCATTCCGCCCACTTCTGGCGGATTCAGGGGCACTTCTGCTCCTCATTCCAACCCTATCGCCTACTTTCGGCGGATTCAGGGGCACTTCTGCTCCTCATTCCAGTATTTCGCCCACTTCCGGCGGATTCAGGGGCACTTCTGCTCCTCATTCCTCCATATCGCCCACTTCCGGCGGATTCAGGGGCACTTCTGCTCCTCATTTCACCCTATCGCCCACTTCTGGCGGATTCAGGGGCACTTCTGCTCCTCATTCCAGTATTTCGCCTACTTCTGGCGGATTCAGGGGCACTTCTGCTCCTCATTCCCCATATCGCCGACTTCTGGCGGATTCAAGAATATCCACCTCTAATCCGCCTAACCCCGGGCAATCAAAAGGAGGCCCAAACCGGGCCTCCTCCTTTCCTGTACCTTTATCAACTTGAATGACGAATACTCTAATTATTCCATTACTGCACGGATGGCGGCAATCTCTCCGCGCCGCAATGCCTCGGCATCCCCGCCGCGCAGCAGGCCGCCGGCAATCAGGCGTTCCTCGCCGCTGCGGGATTGCAGCGTCAGATTCTGAATGACCGCCTTGCTGCCGCCGAAGGTATCGGCATGACGCGGATTATAATACGTCACTTCTGTACTGCCCAGCAGGGTGAAGGACAGGTTACCCTGCTCATCGAACAGCCAGCCGGGAAGTGCAGGATTCAGCTGCAAGGTTAACTCGCCGTCTTCCACAGAGAACAGACGGCTGCCGGCCATCATCGTTCTCCACATGCTCAGAAACTCCGCCGTAGAGCCGCTCAGCCGGGCAACAAACCCCCTGCCATGCGTTGCAGGATCGGGATTGCCGCCTGTTGAGATGAACGACGAATTCTCCAGTGTACTGCGACCGTAGACCTCAGGGTCAAGGAACGGAATCAGCGAGGTCTTCAGCTCGCTGTAGAATTCGTCGTACAGCCCCGCCTTCAGCAGCTCAAGCAAATATTTGTACGACATATGCAGGAAATTGGACTCCCGCTCCTGCCAGCCCGGTGTGAAGGCCCGGATGCGGCCGATCTCATGCGATTCTTCTTCCAGCGACACTGAAGTCCGGTACATCGATGTAACCGGATCAAAGAGCCCGCTCTGTTTCACTTTGCTGTAGATTCCCTTGGCGGTTTCCTTGCTGTCCAGCGTTTTGAGCCAGCGGGCAGGACCTTCCAGGAAATACGGCAGGGCAGCAGCTTCGAACTCTTCAACCAGAGCCTTCGGCAGCCCGTAGCCGCTGATGACCGGCTCTCCGGCTTCATCCGTTACAGGCTGGAACCGTGTTGCCTCGAAGCGGAAATAGGTCGGAACCAGTCCGCCGCCAATCCCTACCGCACGCTCAATACCCTGATCCACCTTACGCAGCCATTTGCCCAGTGCCTCGCGGATGACCGGAAGGGAAATTTCGGCGGTCTCGCCTGTAATTCCGAAGCGGATCTCTGCCCGGTAAGCCTCGCGCGCTGAAGCCACGCGGTCCCAATACGGGAATTGGGCCAGTGAACCGTCAAGCACTTCAGTTACAGCACGGTTCACCTGCTCAAGCAGCGAAGCCATCTCTAACGGAAGCGCTACTGCTGAAGGAAGATCCGCGCCGCTCTCCAGCGCTTCCAGCATGAACACAAGCATCCGCTTGAGTTCAAAGGTCTCGCTCATTCCGGAGCCGACCAGTCCCGGCAGACCGTTCATGGCATCATTCCAGCCCGGCTTGTTGCCTTCCATCTCTACACCCATCCCGTAAGGATCAAGCGTGGCAAATTTGTTCATGGCAAGCGACAGCATCTTCACAAACAGGCTGGTCCGGTAGATCTCCCCGTGCCCGCCTTGTGTGCGCAGCCACTGGGTATCGCCGGCCTTGCGCTTCAGCTTGTGCAGCTTCTCCTCATCCTCCAGCAGCGCCCCGAATTGCCGCACCTGCCCGCCGCTGATTACATATTTCTCGCTGCGCGGCAGCACATAAGCCGGGCTGTCATAGAACGTATAAGTCTCGTCCCCGAACAGTAGCGCCTCCTGCCGTTCCGGATAAATATCCAGATAACCTTCCACCAGATCAAGATTGTAGGTCCAGTGATCGGACCAGAAGCCTTCTCCGAAGGCGGCTTCAATGTTCTGCTGCGACAGGGCAAGCACACCGCTGAGGAATTCCTGCTCACTGATGTTCAAAGCAATATTGTGATCCGCAATGTAGTTAATCAGGCTGCCTGGTGTGAAACGTCCGGCCAGCAGCCGCTCAAATCCGGCATGATGCTCCGCAAGCGCCCCGGCAACCCATGCTTTAAGCTTCTCTCCCTCACCCGGCAGAATTTCAAAGCTGGTACCCTGCACGCTAAGCGGATTGTAGCCGTCAGCCTGAATCAGACTGTAGAACATCTTGATGTTGAAGCTGCCCACCTTCGGGTGGAAGAACACATCGCTGCGCCGGTTCTGGTTCATATCACGGAAATTGCCGTTGCCCTGCGAATAATATTCAGGCGCCAGCGAGAAGAAGTTATAATCCCGTTCCATATCGCCATGCTTGCGCGAATATAGATGTACAACGAAGCCTTCACCGCCGTTATCAAAAATAAACGGATAGCCCCCGCGCAGGAAATTGTCGAGATAAGACTGGCGGCAATAAGCATCGAACAGCGGCGAGGAGGTATGCGTAGCAATATCCGCCGTTAAATCCTCAGTCAAACTGGCCGCTTCCTGTGCCTTGGCGGCAAAATAATCTTCCCGGCAGAGCTCAGCCGCCCGATGATTGATTCTGGCAATATCATTTACATGTCCAATGATCGTATTCAGCTTCAGCGAAGCTCCCGGTGCAAGTGTTCTGGATACGCCGCTGAAGCCGCACGGCACCTTGTTGGCCGGATATTGGGCCTGTGCAAGCAGCTCCGCCAGCGGAAGCTCCGCGAAGCGGTCCGGATACGTCAGCGAAGTATTCCCGCCGAAGATTACTTCATAATCTACGACCGGATACAGCTGTTCTCCTTCCGTTGTGGAGGAGAGATAGAAGTGCCCGCTCTCAATCAGGCTCATTTCCGCATCGTCATTCGTGCTGGAGCGCAGCTTGTAGAACGGAATTCCGTTCTCCAGGTTATACACATCCATCCAGCTGCGCAGCAGGTTGCCCATCTCTTTGTAGCCCCCGTTCGCTACGCCGAAGGGAAGAACCTCCGGAAGACCGTCGAGCAGCTCCAGCTCCAGCTCTGTCCCGCTGATATTCTCGATCTCCACCTGCCGGATCAGCGCGGCATAATCATCACCCGGCAGGTTGAAGTAGTGGACCGTCGTCTTCAGCCCATGTCCTGCATGTGACTCCTCAATGGTCAGTCCGTTAGGCAGGATCGTCATGATCCGCTTGGCCGCCGGGTCAGGGCGTGCCGACTGGAACGGCTCATAGACTTCTGCTGCACCCTTCAGCTTGATGAAGGTGCGGAATCCGGTGGAGGCTACATTCTTATACGAAATATTGGCTGGAGAGAACTCCATAATCGGCGAATTTTTGTCCCGCACTCCGAAGCTGCTGATTCCTTGACCCCGGTTCACGTAGAACGTCCACATCGGGATCCCCTTCAATCCGGCAAGTCCGGGCAGGAAGCTGGCGAACGGTTTGCCTTCGTGGAACTGCTCTATAACAAATTTACCTGAATCGAAATAATAATTGCTCATAGTTACTCCTCCTAAAAATATCAGTATACGCATACGCGGCTTCGCTTCAGCTATTGAGCTGTAGAAGTCTCGGCATTAGGCTGAACTCTCTGTATGATTGCAAATCCTGGGTGATTGTACTTTGTGCATTAGAATTTGTGTTATTGCACCCCCGAGCAGCCTTCTGTTGTATTTCATACATTAGATTTCAGGATTTCCGCCTAAAAATGCCTCTTCCGCAGGATTCTAATGCACATAGTGCAATTGATCAGTACACTTGCAAGAAACCTAACATTAGATCAACGGAAGATATCGGAGG
>NZ_JUEI01000120.1:0-13246 GCF_000802655.2 Paenibacillus sp. IHB B 3415
GTCGTGTGAAACAAAGACTTTTTCAACAGTCTGAATAACAACACTTAATTTCACTCAAATAGCAAACAATGAAGATATGAGTAGAATTAAGTAACATAAATCCACTTAAATTCAACAAAAAGCAGAATAAGACTGGTTTAGATGACGAAAATCCAACTAATTTCCCGGCGGGCTGTCGTGTCCCCAGCAGATGCATTATCGGCACATTTCCAGCAGGTCCCCTCTCCGGAGGGGTTCCCCAACAAGCGCATCTTCGGCGGGCGCGTCCCCGACAGACACATTCTCCGCAGGCGAGTCACCAGCCAGTACGTCCCTCCCCGGCGTGCCATGTTCTCGGCAGAAGTATCCCCAACAGGCGGCCCCCAATAAGCACCTCCCCAGCTATCACACTTCCAGCTGGCATGTCTCCCGCCCACATAGGGCAAACTCACTATTGCATCCTTGAGCGATTTGTTTTATTCTGAGTATGAAAATAATTTTCTTTATTATTAGTGTATCGGTTAAAATAATTTCAGTAAATATTTCAAATTTACCGCTCATCCATCCCACAAAACACAGAAATCAGCGTCAGCTTTAGCGTCAACATAAATACAAACAAACTACAGGATTACAAAGAACGAAAGAAAAGAAGGTGAGTACTTGTCTCCAATTCTACATGCCCTGGAGCATGACAAGCCCAAGCTGTCGCAAATGGAACGCAAGCTGGCGGAGCGCATACTGGCTTCCCCGGGGGAAATTGTCCATATGGGGATTACGGATCTGGCCGAAGAGTGCGGCATCAGCCCGGCAACCATTACGCGGTTCTGCAAGGTGCTGCATTTCAAAGGATTCCCTGATTTCAAAGTCAAGCTGGCGGCCGAGCTCGCCCACAGCGACGCTTCGCCGCAGGATGGCGGCTCCTCTTACCAGGATATCGTGGCCGGTAATCCGCTGCCGTTCATTGTGGAGGCGATGCAGGCCAATCATCTGGCCTCCATCCGGGATACCACCTCGCTGCTTGATCTCGGACGGCTGCAGAGCGTGATCGATCTGCTCTGCCGGGCACGGCGGGTCGATCTGTACGGGATGGCGACCTCATCCATTGTCGCCCAGGATTTCTATCAGAAGCTGATCCGCATCGGCGTGAACTGCACGGCTTTTGCCGATTCGCATATGCAGATTACTTCCGCTTCCTCACTCGCGGCCGGTGATGTCGCGTTTGCGGTTTCTTATTCGGGTGAAACCCCGGAGACGATCGATGCGTTAACCTGTGCCGCGGCAAGCGGCGCAGCCACAGTCTCATTGACCTCATACGGAAGCAGCACACTGGCAACACTGGCCGATATACCGTTGTTCTCATCATCACTTGAGCAGGGTATGCGGCGCGGTGATATGGCTTCACGGATCGCACAGCTGCATATCATTGATATTCTGTTCACCGGCATGGTCAGCAACCGGTTCGGGGATTTCATTCCCAAGCTGGAGCAGTCGTATCTGAATGTACAACACTACCGTCATAAACGGGGAGGACAATTATAATGAATATTTTGAAATTCCAGAACGAAGAAGATTTCGCAGTAACCGGGGCGAACCTGATTGCCAGCCTGCTGCAGAGCAATCCCAAGGCTGTGCTGGGTCTGGCTACCGGAAGCTCTCCGGTCGGCGTGTACGCGAAGCTGGTGGAAATGCACCGCAAGGGCATTGTGAGCTTCGCCAAAGCCTCCTCCTATAACCTTGATGAATACGTCGGTCTGCCCGTAGATCATCCGCAAAGCTACAGAAGCTTCATGAATGAGCATCTGTTCAATCATATCGATATTGACCTGGCCCGTACCCATGTCCCTAACGGAAATGCGCCTGATCTGGATGCCGAATGCCTGGCTTATGACCGGATGCTGGAAGATAACGGTCCTGTGGACCTGCAGATTCTCGGCATCGGCAGCAACGGCCATATCGGCTTCAATGAACCGGATGCCAGCCTCAGCAGCGGTACACATGTCGTTGACCTGCTGGAGGAAACACTGGAAGCGAATGCCCGCTTCTTCGACAAGCTGGAGGATGTGCCCCGGCAGGCCGTAACGATGGGTATCGGCGGTATTCTCAAGGCCAAGCAGATTGTACTGCTGGTGCGCGGGGAAGAGAAGGCGGAAGCGGTAAAAAATGCGCTGGAGGGTCCAATCACGACCCAATGCCCCGCCTCGCTGCTGCAGAGCCATCCGAATGTAGTGGTCCTGCTTGATAAAGGAGCAGCAAAATGGCTGAAATAAACGTTTCATCCGGTGAACTGCTGTACGGCAAAGTGCTTACTCCTGACGGAGTTATCCAAAAGGGCGTAATCGCCGTCTCTGAAGGCCTGATCCAATATGCCGGGGAGGCCGCCTGGCTTCCGGCAGCCTATGCTAACTGGCAGACGGGGACTTCACCTGAGCCTGAAGGACTGCTAATTCCCGGATTTGTTGATGTACATGTGCATGGGGGAGCCGGTCATGACTTCATGTACAGCGATGCGGATTCACTGAACACCATTACACGCTTCCATGCTTCGCAAGGCACAACATCTATGCTGGCTACAACTATGACTGCCGCCAAGGATGACATTGACCGCGTGCTGTCTGAAGTGAATGCTTATCGTTCCGCTGAAGGCGGCATGCCCTATGCCCAGCTGGCAGGCGTACATCTGGAAGGTCCGTTCATCAGCCCGAAATGGCCCGGAGCACAGAATCCCGGGCATATTGTTCCGGCCAATACGTTATGGCTGGAGGAATGGGAAGGCCGGTATCCGGGGATGATCCGCCAGGTTACACTAGCCCCGGAACGTGAAGGCGCGCTGGAAGCTATCCAGTGGCTGCGGAAGCATGGGATTACGGCAGCGCTCGGCCATACGGATGCCTCGTTTGAAGAGGTTATCGCCGCTGCAGATGCCGGCCTAAATCAGGCTGTGCACATGTTCAACGCCATGACGCCGCTGCATCACAGGAAGCCGGGAACCGCAGGTGCCGTCCTGTTCGATCCGCGCATCCGCGCGGAGGTTATTGCCGACGGCATACATGTTCATCCGGCAGCGATCAGTATTATCGCCCGGCTTAAGCACGAACATAACCTGCTGCTGATCACAGACGCCATGTCGGCGACCGGACTCAGCGACGGGGAATATGCCATCGGCGATTTGCCCGTTATTGTCAGCGGCGGGATTGCCACGCTGAAGGAGCATCCTGAGTCGCTCGCCGGCAGTACACTGACCATGATCCGCGGCTTCCGCTATCTGGTTCAGGAGATCGGCCTAAGCCTCCCGGAGGCCTCACAGGCAGCCAGCCTTACCCCTGCGGTGTCGCTCGGCATGCAGCGGTCTATCGGCTCGCTGGAGGCAGGCAAACGCGGCGATATCCTGCTGCTGGATGATGAGCTGAATCTGCGCGGAGTCTGGATTGGCGGACGCAAGCTGGAGGCTGAAATCGGGTAAGCAGCGGGCTGGCTGCTGCTGCCCTGATCCATCCTATATATGTATAAGCAAGCCAAGCAGCCCATCGGCCCGGATTCGGGAGCGGTGGCTGCTTGGCTGTTTGTGTCTGTGCTATGCCCTCATGCTGAATAAGCATCATATTCCTCTGGAATACTAGCCTAATTGAGACAGGGCGGCTTACGGCTTACTTCATCTTAATACCCGCTGCGTGTAGGGAAAATCCGTTCGACCATCGTGCGGAATTCATTCGCAAAGCCTTTAAGCGGATGCCCTGCACGGAATTCCTGCGCATAATAATCTGCCCGCTCAACGAAATCGGGGTTGGCCGAGACATACACATTCTTAAGGTCTGTTTTCCCCTTTTTAACTTCTGCGGCGATCTTATCCTTCATATCCTGGGTAAGCGTGTCCTTATCCGTTATCGCGGTTCCGTTACCCGGCGCTACACTGCGGATTCCGATGGTATTGCCCAGACTTTCATCGATGTCGCGTTTCATATGGCGTCCATCGACCATATTGCTGCGGGACATGATACCGTTGTTGCCGTTCCCCAGATAATTCTCCGGATCTGCAACGCCTGTACCGCCTACAGTACCCGTGCCTGTCATGCTTCCCGGAATTCCGGCAATGGAACCGCCTGTTCCTGTCATACCCGGATTACCGGCTGCGGTTCCTCTACCGGTACGCATACTGTTGTCCATCATTCCACCCATTCCGGCACCTATCCCTGTTTCCAGTCCGCCTGCCGGTCTGCCCGTACCGCTCAGCATCCCGGATGTGCCGCTGCCGCTGGTACTGCCATAGCTGTACGACTGGATTCCCCGGGTGCTCTTGGCATTGACTCCTCCGGACGCATCTTCCAGCATTACGGCTACATAGGCGCTTTTGCCTACCAGCATTACGTTGGCTGAACGGACTTCCGGCATGGCCGCCACACGGTTCGCCAGTTCCTCGCTCATCTCCATACTGTCGAAGGAATTCGCACGCATTCCGTTCTGCGGAGAGTTGACTTGAATACGTCCGTCCGCCCCCCGTACATTTTTCGTTTCCACCGTATTGTCCGTTGCAGAGTTATTCGCACCGCATCCTGTAATACTCACCGCGCCCAGCAGCAGCGCAGCAGAAACCGTTAAACCGAATTTCGATCGTAACATCCGTTCATCCCCCGTCATAAGAATAGTTAAGTGCAGCGTAACAAGCTTTAGCATGGCCTCCGCCCTGCCAAGCTATCCTGAAAGGATTTGGCACATCGCTCTTTAACCGTCACGCGTAAGTGAAACTTGGCGTATCTTATAAACAGCAGACTGTGTTTCTCCGCAAGGTTAATGTCAGGAGGGGTGATCTTGAAGGTTTTATTCACGTTTTATGTACCAAGCGGCGGGGTAGAGACACTGAACAAGCTGCGGTGTGAGAGTCTTCAGAAAAGCGGCATCGAATGCCACGTGCTCTACCTCATGCCGGGGTCCGGAAGCCACAACCAGACAAACTTCCCGGTGTTTATCACTTCCGTGGATGCAGAGATCAAAGCGGTGCTGGATACGCATAATTATGATGCCATTATTGTAACTTCAGACTATTTACTGCTGGAACGTCTGCGCCGGTTGGGGTATGGCCGTATTCTGATATATGAATCTCAGGGACTTGGAAAGCGCAGTGATGCGAGGAGTCTGATTATTGATTCTGTACCTTTTCTCCGCTCCTACTGCAATGCCGTTCTGATTCCCCCCACAGATCATTTACTGGAGCTGTTTATCGAGATCTGTCCCTGGCTGCACCGTTATGTCATTCCCAACATTGTGGATGTGCAGTCCTTCCAGCATATCCCCGGTGAACCGCCCCGGGATCCGGTCATCGCCTGGGTAGGGCGGCTGGAAACCAATAAAAACTGGAGTGAATATCTGAAGGTCGCCCATCAGATCCGGCTCCACAAGCCTGATCTTCATCTCTGGATGTTTCATGATCCCGATCTCGCTGCAGATGACCAGAAGGAGCAATTTAACAGAGAGCTGCAATCCCTGGGTCTGAAAGACCGCCTCAGTGTGTTCACAAACATTCCAAATCATATTATGCCGGTATATTACTCATCCATTGCCGGTTCCGGGGGATTCCTGCTGTCAAGCTCTATCACGGAGGGTTTCGGGTATGCTGTAGCTGAGGCCATCTGTTGTACCTGTCCTGTACTCAGCACCGATTCTGACGGGGTCAGATCGTTTATTACCCATAACGTTACAGGCAAATTCTATCCGATTGGTAATGTGGAAGCGGCTGTAAACGAAGGGCTGGAGCTGATGAACAATATTCCGCTGCGTGAAGCGATCCGCCAGCAGGGCCGTCAGCATATGGTATCCCGTTTTGGATTCGAGCAATATGCCCACTCCTTCCGTGAAATGATGAATTCCTTCTCTATCTTCTGAAGATAACGTGAAAAAGAACCCTCAACCCCGTACAGCTTCCGGGTTTTGAAGGTTCTTTTGGGTTATAAGCCCTGTTTAGATACAATCTCAAACAGCTCTGTCTGAAAGATCTGCATGCTTCTCTCCCAGGTGAAGCGCCCCGAGTCGAGCTCTCCTCTCGCGGCCAGACGCTGACGGAGCTCTTTATTGTTAACAAGTGCAGAGACATCCTCGGCCAACCGGTTCTCGTAACGGTACGACATCAGGCAGTTATGCCCGTGTACACAGTATTCGAGATTGCCCCCGGAATATACGGTGACCAGCGCGGCACCGCAGCGCATAGCTTCCAGCCCCGGCAATGAGCCGGTGTCATAGGTGCTGGAGCTGACAAAAATGTCGCTCTCATTGTAATGATACGACAGCTCAGAATCATTACCAGGAGTACGTATTTGAAACCGTCCATCCCCAAGCAGCCCTTGTAGCGTCTCGGAGGAAGCATATTCCGACGGGGGCGTGATAATATATATCTCCACTTCAGGATGCCGCTGTTTCACTATGTCCAGCTGCTGAAGCAGATAATCCTGTTCCCGGTGGCCGGAGAACCCTCCCTCGGGACGGCGCATAATCGCCGAGACGACAATCTTGTTCCCGCCTCTGCCGCGTAAGTGGGTATTAGTGAAATCAGGGTTTAGACCGATCGGAACAATTCTGCCCTTAATGCCATGATTAATCCGTATGATCTCCTGCTGCCAGCGCGAGAGTACAAGCAGGTTGCGGGTGATATTATAAGAGGCGAACGACAGATTGTTATCGGGTAAAAAAGTCGGCTCATAGCATAAGGCCAGCCGGATATGCAGCCCCTTGCCCTGTTCACTGGCCCGCTCTGCAACCGGCACCGTTGTATAATAGTTGGAGATGATTACATCCCCGTATGGAAAATCATCTTCGGTCAGCACCGTTGCCGGTGCAGTGATAATGGGGCATTTCATTTCATATTCCACAATGCCGTGACTGGGTAAAAGAACCACCACCTCATGGCCGATTTCCGCCAGACGGTTGGCCAGCTCGGCCAGCATTCGTTGCGCACCGCCTCTGGACAACGTCAGAACCGGGAATGTCAGTCTCATTTCCCTCTCTCCTTTCTCAGCAGCTGCGTCAGAATGCCTTGATGCCTGCTCTGCACCAGAGCAATCTCCCGGTTCTGCGCTTCACTGTGTATGACAGAGCCCATCTCTTTGTGCACACGGTAATCCAGCAGCGGCTCCCCGATATAGGACCATTCATAATGCGGCAGGATACGCAGCCACAGATCATAATCCTGTGTATACAGGAATTTCTCGTTAAACCGTCCCACCTTATTGAAAATCTCCATGTCGAGCAGAACCGAGCTGCCGTTCACCGGACAGCCCGACATCATGGTCTCAATGAGATCATCCCTGTTATGAAACGGCATGCTGATGACTCCCGAGATCCGCTCTCCGAGCTCATTGATATAGTAATAGGCCGTATGGCTGAAGGAGGTTCCAGAGCTGCGGATGGCTTCCATTTGCCTTTTGATTTTATCCGGGTGGAACAGGTCGTCAGCACTTAACCAGGCAAAATAAGCTCCGCTGGCCGCCATGATTCCCATGTTGAGCGCCGAGGCGGTACCGCCGTTGGCTTTGCGGATATACACAATATTGTCCTTGTACGCCTCAAGCTTCTCTATATAGCGTGTAGACCCGTCATCGACAACGATTAGCTCAATGTCCGGGTAGCTCTGAGCCAGCACACTCTTCACCGCCAGATCCACATAAGGGCAATTGTAGAAGGGAATCACCACCGAAACCTTGGTTTTTGGAATCATGCGCTCACCTCCTTCCCGATTCAATTTATACTGTTTTGCAGGCCAGCAAAGCATCCAGCGGCGCATGATTCTCGCCGAACGCTTCACGGAATGAAGGATTCTCCGCATGATGGTAGCCTTTCAGTACGGTTACAGCGTAGCCCAGCTTCAGGAAATCCTCAGGCTCCCAGCCGCTCCAGTGCTTCTGATAAACCTCTCCGTGCAGGTTGAAATGATCCGTTCCCTCCTGCGGGAAGAACCCCCGCGGCGTAAATACGACTACGCGGTTCGAAGCAATGATCTCCGCTTTCCGCAGCAGCTCCATGCCTTCTCTCATCGAGAAATGCTCCAGGGAATCAATCAGCGTGACCGCAGAGAATGTTCCCGGCAGAAACAGCTTATCAATATGGCTGGCATCGGCATGAACCGGAATGATATGCGGGGACTTGTATTTGCGGTGCAGCAGATAAGGTCTGTGGATATCCAGCCCCAGCACAACAGCCGCTTCATATCGTTCCAGCAGCGTACCGGTACCGCTGCCGATATCCAGGATACTCTCGGAGAATTTCAACTGCTCCAGCAGGACCGGCAGGAAGTCTTTCACTTCTATTTCCCGGTACATATGCTTTCCCTCCTAAAAGTTGTGATAGCATCAACTTCCTGAATTCTCTTCATAAAGCTCACTGCGGAAGCATGGGCTTAATTAGTTGCACCCGCTTCTTACTTCTACTCCTGCTTAGCCGCCCATGGAAGCAATCAAGCCACTCAGCGGGGCATGATAGCGGGCATTGGTCGCAGCGGCTTCAGCCATGATGACATCATAATGTTTGATCGTCCCCATGCCGTCATGCCGGCGGTAGGCCGTTAAAGACTGATTGAGCATAATAGGAGGGTATCCGTTCAGAATCGCCCGGTACCACAAATCATAATCATGAGTGTACGGAAGAGCTTCATTGAACAGGCCGATGGCTCCGAATATCTCCCGCTTGAACATCACGGTGCAGCCGTTGATGGGATTACCCTGCAGGAAACAGCGTAAGTAATCCAGCTGGTTATGAAACACAGCTGATGCATTCAGCTGGGTCAGCTGCGAATCCCCGTTAATGAAGTTGAAATTCGTGTACGTGATCAGCAAACGGTTCTGCTCCATGAACAGAACCTGGTTGTTGATTTTGTCACGATAGAACATATCATCCGAGCTAAGCCACACCACATAATCCCCTGTAGCATGGGCAATACCGTGATTCAGTGCGGAGGCGGTACCACCATTGGCTTTGCCCAGGTAGTGAATATGCGGCAAATAGGGGGTAATGCGCTCTGCATGCATGAATGATCCGTCATCAACCACAATAATCTCATAAGGCTGCCAGGATTGAGCCAAGGCGCTTTGCAGCGCCTGCTCAATATAAGGGCAATTATAAAAGGGAATGATTACCGATACTCTGGGCTTCATCATATTCTTCCTTCCTTGCCGGCCCTTGTATAGCCGATAATATCCGCAAGTGACCGGTCCAGACCGATCCCCGGCTTCCAGCCGAGAACGGCAGCATTGTCCTCAGGTTCTTCCTGCAGTACTTCTCTATCAGCAGATGCAGAGGAAGGCTTCGCCGGAACGGCAGATGCTGAGGAAGCAGCAGCCTGACCTTCCTCCGCATGCTGCGGTCCCCAGTCCATCTCCACCGGAGCCGCTGCATGAGCCAGCAGCTTCCCGGCAATCTCCCCAAGCTCCCGCTGCGCCCCGGAGTCAATCCGGTAGATCTTGCCGGTCTCTCCTTGATCCAGAATATAGCCATAGGCTCTAACGGCATCACGCACATCCAGAAAGTCGCGCTGCACATGCCGCGAGGAGATCCGGAATGCGGCAGGTGGAGCTTCTCCCCTGCCGACCGCAGCTTCACTGCGCACAATATGCTGCGCCAGTAAGGAACAGAAGCCGGTGGACGGTCCGGGACCAATCAGATTGGAGGGCTCCGCCATCAGAACCGGCTGTTTGAACAGCGTCCCCCAGGCCAGCGACACCAGTTCCTCCAGCGTCTTGCTGAGACTGTAGGGATGCGGCGGGCCTGCCCCGGAATCCGGTCTGTACTTAAGCCGGGAGCCGGCCACCAGGATACGGCTGGCCGGCTGGAAACGCAGCGCCTCAAGCAAATACAATGTAGCCATTACATTAGTCTCCATATAGAGCAGCGGGTCTTGCCAGGACTCCGGAACCGAGTTCTTGCCTGCCAGGTGCAGCACCTGATCCGGCATGATCTCTCCAATCATTCCGGCGACAGCCTTGCGGTCACCGAGATCACAGACATAGGGCTGAACGCCTGCCGGGAAGGCGGAAGCTTCCGCTGCGCTGCGGCGTACTACAGCGGTCACTTCAGCTCCCTCAGCCGCAAAATAAGCTACGGCATGCCTGCCGGTAAAGCCGGCGGCTCCGGTTATCAGCAGCCTCCGGCCCTTCATGTCGGCATCTCTGAGCCGTGCATAAAGTCTGCAAGCTCCGCAAGCATCTCGGGATAGGACGGTAATTCGAAGTTTACGTCGCTTCTGGTGCTGATCAGCGTCCGGTCCTGCACATGAACCCGTTCGGGGACGATCTCGACATCCCCCTTATAAAACGCAGACTGCATCATCTGCAGCAGTTCATATTTGCTCACCGGCCGGGGATGGGCCAGATGGATCAGCCCGGACAGATCAGAGTCCAGCAGGGAACTGATCACTTTGGCCAGCTCCAGTGTGGTGACTCCGTTCCACATCACACGTTCATAGCCGGTTACCCGGCCCTTCTGGGCCAGGAACCATTCCATGAGCCCGATGCCGCCGGAGCGGATTTCGGGACCAATAATGGAGGTGCGGATCGTCAGGTGGCCGGGGTCACGCACTTCTCCAAGGCTTTTGGTGATGGCATAAACCGATGTGCCGTCAGTGGCATCCTCTTCCGTGTACCCGCCGCGCGTTCCTTCGAACACGCAGTCGGTACTGATGTGGATGAGCCGGGCATGGACGTTGTCCGCTGCCCGCCGCAGACGGTGGGGAAGGAATCCGTTGACATGATAAGCGCCGATTACGTCACGTTCGGCGAATTGATTCAGTACACCCATTGCATTAATCATGCAATGGGGAGAGACGATTTCGACCAGTTTCTCTACACCGGCAATGTCATCGGCATCTACATACAGCCCGCCAAGATCGTTCTTATCCCGGGTTGTATGGAAGACGTGATGATTGCCCTGGCGGCGAAAAAAATCCGCCAGCATGTGACCCGCCATACCGTTTCCGCCGAGGATAAGCAGCTTCACTTGAGGAACCCTCCCCGGATCAGAATGTCCTTGATCTCTGCCTGATCCATCAGATTGTTCTCCGAGCTGAAGCTGTTGAAGGACACGTGCGGGTATTCGCGGTAGTGCTCTTTCAGCTCCGGCATATCCAGAGTAGGAAGAATAACCAGATACTGCTCATCGTAGACAACGGTAGTTAAGCTCTCGAAATCACTCATGAGGATCTCATGGATTTTTTCACCCGGGCGGATTCCAGCCTCGATCATGCTGACATCTCTTCTGCCCGAAGCTTCGATCAGTACCTCAGCCAAATCCACAATCCGGCAGGTTGGCATGGTCATGACGAAGATCTCGCCGCCGATGCTGACCTCAGAGGCTTTGAACAGCAGCGTGATAGCATCGCGCAGGGTGAAGAAGAAGCGGGTCATATTCATATCTGTGATCCGCACCTGTCCCTTGTCCTTGATCTGCTTCATGAACAAGTGGACGACACTGCCGTTCGTCCCCAGAACATTGCCGCCGCGCACTGTTACAAAGTGGGTGCCTGAACCGATCAGGTTGGCGTATACGAACAGCTTCTCGCCGATCGCTTTGGTCATGCCGTAGAAGTTCGACGGATTGGCTGCTTTGTCGGTGGAGATATAGATCGCTTTCTCCACATTGTTGGCAATCGCTGCTTCGATCACATTCTGCGTGCCGACCACATTGGTCTTCAGCGCCTCATACGGCTGGTCTTCGCACACAGGAACATGCTTGAGCGCCGCCAGATGGAACACATAATCCACTCCGCGGCATGCAGCCACGAGGGCATCCTTGTCACGGATATCGCCGATGACGAAGCTGAGGCGCTTATCCTCAAATTCACGGCTCATGGCTACCTGTGCAGACTCGCTGCGGGAGAATACGATGATTTCTTTGGGATGCTGCGGCAGCAGTTGCCGGATAAGCTCATGCCCCCAGGAACCGGTACCGCCTGTAACCAGAATCCGTTTATTATTGAACATGCAGGTTCCCTCCAAGCAGAAATTTAACTACTTTAACCGAGACATCGGGGGTAAGGTACCCTTCCGGCGCCTCCCAGGCAGGCTTAAGCGACGTCATCAGCCGGGTGCAGCGCAGAATACTGTTCTGCTCTACGCCGGACACTACATTACTTCCGCAATCGACCGTCTCCGGACGTTCTGTGGTCCGGCGGATGGTCACTGTCGGCACCCCCATCAGGCAGCATTCCTCTTGAACGGTGCCGCTGTCCGTAATGGCGCACAGGGCATAACGCTCCAGATGGACAAAATCAAAAAATCCGAAGGGCTCATGGAATTCCACCAGCGGGTTCATAGTCAGCGGGAACTGCTCCGTAAGCTTGGAGCGTGTACGGGGATGGATGCTGCAGATCAGGCGGAGTCCATAATGTTCAGCCACAAGGTTAAGTCCCGACATAATCTGGAGCAGGGATTCAGGATCATCGACATTCTCGGCCCGGTGGGCAGTCACCAGCAAATACCGGCCTGCTTCAAGGTTCAGCCGGGATAAAATATCGCTGGACCCGATTTGCTCCTCATAATGCGTAATCACCTCATGGATCGGATTGCCGGTTAACACGATACGCTGGCTGGGAAATCCTTCGCTGAGCAGATGTCTTTTACTCTGCTGGGTATAAGGCATATTTATGGTCGAGACGGCATCTATGACACGGCGGTTTTTCTCCTCCGGCACTTTCAAATCGTAACAGCGGTTGCCTGCTTCCATGTGTACGACAGGAATGCCCATCCGCTCGGCAAGGATTGCACACAGCGCACTGTTGGTATCGCCGAGCAGCAGTATCCGGTCCGGCTTCTCCTGAAGCAGGATGCTCTCCAGGCTCCCGAACATGGCGGCCAGCTGGCCCCCGAGTCCGGCCTGCTTATCCTGCAGCACATAGTCCGGTGCGCGGAGTCCCAGCTCGGCGAAGAAAATCCCGCTGAGGCTGGCCGTGAAATTCTGTCCCGTATGCACCAGCACATGCCGCTCCGCATGCTCATCGAGCAGCGGAATGATGACGCTGAGGCGGATGATCTCGGGCCGTGTGCCCAAAATCGTCATGATCTTCATGGGTTCACTCCCCTTTGATTATGGCCTGCCCTCAGGTAAGGGGCAGGCGGTTCTGTCAGAGCTGGCAGCCGGTCCGGCGCAGCGGCGGTGAAGGGCTTACCCGCCAGGAGCGGTGGAATCAGGGGTAGTTGTGCCCCTGATTGGCGCGATTCCAGCGGGTGGAGCGGATTCAGGGGCATTTGTGCTCCTGATTGGTGCGGTTCCGGCGGGTGGAGCGAATTCAGGGGCATTT
>NZ_JUEI01000121.1:0-13063 GCF_000802655.2 Paenibacillus sp. IHB B 3415
GTCGCATCGGGCGCGCACGCACAGTCTCTGCGCCCCGTCGCATCGGGCGCTCGCGCGCAGCCACCGCGCCCCGTCGCATCGGGCGCGCACGCGCAGCCATCGCGCCCCGTC
This sequence comes from Paenibacillus sp. IHB B 3415, assembly GCF_000802655.2. NCBI lineage: Bacteria > Bacillati > Bacillota > Bacilli > Caryophanales > Paenibacillaceae > Paenibacillus > Paenibacillus sp. IHB B 3415. The sequence continues at coordinate 112 of NZ_JUEI01000121.1, forward strand.
GCATCGGGCGAGCTCACGCAGCCATCGCGCACGGATGCATCCTCCATCCCCACCTTGAGCTCCAGTCCTCCTGCCACGGATGCGGAAGCCATTGACGCAGCCGCGTTCATTGCCAGATGTTTGACGATTACATTCCGTCTGACCCGATAAGATAAGAGGCGTTCACTGCTATTGCAGCGAGCGCCTTTCATTTACATGAATATTTAAGCTGAACTTAGCTGCCGACGGAAATCCTGCACGAAATACAACATTCTCCTCATCATAATGAGCCTATTCAAAAATTGTTGTATAAAAAGCAGCATTTCCCCCGTAATCAGGCGGCTAAGCGCGTCAATTCCTGCATTTCATACAACAATTGTTACGAATCCCCCAGCATTCATGAATCCATGTTGTAATACTTACAACATTTAGCCCTTTCTTTACAGGTGAACTTAAGTGAGCTCACTTTGCTGCCGGGCGGTGCCCCGGAGAGTACAGCGTGACCCTTGGATGGACTGCAAAAGTATAGCTCCGGCGTATTAGTTAGTTCATGGTAATTTTCCCGATGTACGCCTGCCGGCCAGCCCTCTGTTCTGTCCAGCATATGACGGCATTCCTGAAAGAGGAAATCACTTTTTGGCAACTATAACAGCACATCTATCCTCACTCAGCTAACGTGGAAGCGGATACGCATTCCAAGATCTGGATACTGTCTTTACAGGCTCCCCTAAATCGCCCCAGACCCCGTCACATATGGGAGAAATCCCCGAAGACAAGACGTCTCCTTTCCTTGACGCTGAGAATTAACCATGAGTATAATGAATCCAATAATCAAGGGAGGCAAGTAATGAACAAGCCAAATGAAATTATCGTTGTTCTGGATTTCGGGGGACAGTATAACCAGCTTATCGCGCGCAGAATTCGGGACCTGGGGGTATACAGCGAGCTTCTGCCGTACAATACACCAATGGAGAAGATTAAGGCACTGTCGCCAAAAGGGATTGTTTTCTCAGGCGGGCCAAGCAGTGTGTACGCTGAGGATGCACCACATGTAGATCCGGCGATTTATGAACTCGGACTTCCGATCTTCGGAATCTGTTACGGGATGCAACTGATGGCCCAGCAGCAGGGCGGCAAGGTAGAACGCGCATCCAAGCGGGAATACGGCAAAGCGGATGTGGAATTCTCACCAGGGTCCGTGCTTGCAGCAGGTCTTGAGAGCAATCAGACCGTATGGATGAGCCACGGCGACCATGTCGTGGAGCTTCCGGAAGGCTTTAAGCTGGATGCCGGGACAGAGAGTGCTCCAATCGCAGCTATGAGCAATGATGCACGCAAATTCTTCGCCGTACAGTTCCACCCTGAGGTGCGCCACTCTGTGAACGGAAATGAGATGATTTCGAACTTCCTGTATGAGGTCTGCGGCTGCGAGGGCAAATGGACGATGGAGTCGTTTATTGATGATGCCATTAAGGATATCCGCGACAAAGTCGGCGACAAAAAAGTGCTCTGCGCACTCAGCGGCGGTGTAGATTCCTCTGTTGTGGCTATGCTGATTCACCGTGCCATCGGCGATCAGCTGACTTGTATGTTCATTGACCACGGCCTTCTGCGCAAAGGTGAAGCGGAGAGCGTTATGGAGACTTTTGTCGGCAAATTCGATATCCATGTGGTCAAAATCGACGCCCGTGACCGCTTCCTCGGCAAGCTGGCCGGTGTTTCCGATCCCGAACAGAAACGTAAGATCATCGGCAATGAATTCATTTATTGCTTCGACGAAGAATCGGCCAAGCTGGGTGATTTCGCATTCCTGGCGCAAGGCACACTGTATACAGATATCGTGGAGAGCGGTACAGCAACGGCTCAGACGATTAAGTCCCACCATAATGTAGGCGGGCTGCCTGAAGATATGAAATTCAGTCTGATCGAGCCGCTGAACACCCTGTTTAAGGATGAGGTCCGTAAGCTGGGTGAAGAGCTAGGAATGCCGCATGCCATCGTTTGGCGTCAGCCTTTCCCGGGTCCGGGTCTGGCCATCCGTGTTCTGGGTGAAGTAACCGAAGAGAAGCTGACTATTGTTCGTGATTCGGACTTTATCCTGCGTGAAGAGATTGCCAAAGCCGGTCTCGACCGCGAAATCTGGCAGTATTTCACCGCATTGCCTAACATGAAAAGTGTTGGCGTTATGGGTGACGAGCGTACGTATTCCTATACCGTAGGTATTCGCGCAGTAACTTCCGTAGATGGAATGACCGCAGACTGGGCGCGTATTCCGTGGGATATTCTGGAGAAAATCTCCGTGCGCATCGTCAACGAAGTCGATAACGTAAACCGCATCGTGTACGATATTACTTCGAAGCCGCCTGCAACGATCGAGTGGGAATAGGCCTCAGCAGCAGCTGACTATAGAATTCCGGAGCCGGAACGCATTCATTGGCGTTTCCGGCTTTTTTTGTTGATATAAGGGTAAGCCGTTTCTAGTTGAGAATCTTCTCTTTTCTGCCCTGCATACAAACGGAAGGACAGTCAAATGCTATACACAGAAAATGATGCCACCCGGCTATCCCGCTTAGCGCTCCATCATACGTGTATAACCTGGCTTAAGTACAGTACCGTCCGCGTTTATGCCGCGATGTTTGGCGGATCATCCCTGTACCAAGCGGAATTTGTCATGAAAATGTTCGATTTACGAACAATTGTATAAACCTTACGCTTAATGTTCGTATTTACCATTGACAACTCATGTCATATACACCTAAAATGATAAAGCGCTACAGCAAATACATATTCGTATAATTCCGGGGATTGGCCTGGAAGTCTCTACGAGGTCACCGTAATGACCTGGCTACGATTAAGAAGAGCAGCTTACCTGGAATTCCGGTTAACACCGGATATGCCGGACAAGAATCTCTTTTTTCGGGCCGGTGTCTTCCCAGATGCCGGCTTTTCTGTTGCTGTGATGGCATAACATACACCTTAGGGGGAGAACAATTTGAATCGCTTTTTCAAGTTGAAAGAGAACGGCACCACAGTACGCACAGAGATCATGGCCGGTTTGACCACGTTTATGGCAATGGCTTATATCCTATCGGTTAATCCCAATACTTTGACTGCCTTTGGCCGCATTGATATGGGCTGGTATTCCGTATTCCTGGCTACAGCACTTGCGGCAGGTATTTTCACAATTGCCATGGGATTATTCATTAACTTTCCGGTAGCTCTGGCACCTGGTATGGGCCTTAACGCATATTTTGCTTCCGTAGTGTTGTCTTCGGCAACCACCGAACATGAGTTTACCTGGCAAATGGGTCTTACCGCTGTATTTATCTCCGGAATCATCTTCATCCTGCTGACCGTTACCCGGGTCCGGCAAATATTGCTCACTGCAATTCCTGACAGCCTGAAGCATGCCATCACGGTCGGTATCGGGATGTTCATCACCATTATCGGCCTGAAGAACAGCGGATTGATGACGATCGGCGTTGAAGCCGGTAATGACATTGCCGCTAATAAATTCACGGATGTTCTTTCCTTCGAAACTGTAATTCATATGGGCAGCCTGGAGAACACCGATGTTCAGCTTGTAATTATCGGCCTGCTGCTGATCTCCATCCTGATGGTGCTGCGCGTACGCGGCGCAATCCTGTTCGGTATTCTGGGTACTACGCTGGCTGCGATCCTGATGGGCGCTGTAGATTTCAGTTCCATTAATGATTCACAAGCCCATTGGATTCCAGACTTCACGCAACTCAACTTCTGGGAATTTGACTGGGAAGGCATTATGCACACCGGTATCGTTTCCGCAATTGCTACCTTTACCTTTGTAGAGTTGTTTGATACCTTCGGTACACTTGTAGGTACTGCTGAACGTGCAGGAATCATGAAGGATGCTGAAGAAGGCAAAAGACGTGTTGGTAACGCCATGTTTGTAGATGCAGTAGCCGTTGCCGGTGGTGCGATGCTGGGTACTTCCACAACCACTGCTTATGTTGAGAGTGCTGCCGGTGTAGCTGAAGGCGGACGTACGGGTCTGACTGCAGTAACTACAGGTGTGTGCTTCCTGCTCGCATTGTTCCTGGCTCCGATTGTAGCGCTTATTCCCGGCCCTGCAACAGCCGCTGCACTGATTATTGTCGGTGTCCTGATGGCCCAATCCATCCGCGACATTGATTTCCAGGACATGGTCCTGGCGATCCCGGCCTTCCTTACCTTTGTTATTATGCCTTTCACTTACAACATCGCTAACGGTATTTCGTTCGGGATTGTCACTTATGTTATTCTGGCTTGCGTAGCGAATCTGGCCGGCAAGAAGAAATATGATATCCACTGGATGATGTGGGTACTGGCTGTTCTGATTATCCTGCGTTATGTTCTGATCGGCAGCCAGGGCTAAGAGAGAACAACATCCGTCTTTAAGTACACGGTTCCTTCATTAATATGAAGGGGCCGTTTTTTTATAAAAATATAAGAATTTATTTGCTTCACGCTATCAATTATCCTTCTATTTCTCGCTGAAACGGTACCGTCCTTATAAAAGGACGGCAAAGCTGTTTCTACTTGTTATAGAAATGTATAGGTTTCTCTGGAGAATCCCTCATAAGGAGGCTGCAGCTGGGGTTAACCTCTGCTTTACCCTTTTCTTCATCCAGTATTTAGATTATATTGTTGAAGAGGTGATAAACGTTGTCCGGCTTACTTACGAGAGCTTACAAGTCCTGCATTAACAATCCCTGGCCGTACCTTTTGTTTCTGCTGGGGGCAATCGTTCGTATCATATACATAAATTCTATCCCTCCGGGACTGAACCAGGACGAAGCATCTATCGGCTATGATGCCTACGCCATTCTACACTACGGGATGGACCGCAATGGTGTACATCTGCCCGTTCATCTTATCGCCTGGGGCAGCGGACAGAATGCGCTGTATGCCTACTTGTCCATGCCGTTTATTCTGCTGTTCGGCCTGACGCCGCTGTCTGTGCGGGCACTCAGTCTGGTCACGGGCTTGCTGGCCATGATTTTCTTCTACCTGATTATGAAACGGCTGTCCGCCTCATCCAGAACAGGAATCGCTGCCATGTTCTTTATTGCGATCAATCCCTGGCATATTATGATGTCCAGGTGGGCGCTGGAATCGAATCTGTTTCCTACGATGATTTTGATAGCTGTGTACCTTCTGCTAAGATCCTTCGACAATCCGCGATGGTTTTATGCGTTTACCGGCATGCTGGCCCTCTCGCTGTATGCCTATGGAACAGCTTACTTTTTTGTCCCGTTATTTGCGCTTGGTACGGCAATTCTTCTATTGTATAGCAAGATACTTAAGCTCAGGACTCTTGTGTGGAACAGCCTGCTGTTTGCAGCAATGGCCCTGCCTATACTATTATTTATTGTTATTAACCGTTACTCCATGCAGGACATAGCCACTCCATTGTTCACTATTCCCAAGCTTACGATGCCGCGTGTGGAGGAAATCTCATCCGTGTTCAGCGGACAGCTGGGGAGGGCAGCTGCGGATAACTTCAGTGCATTCAGCAAGCTTATGCTTAGCGGGACTGACGGCTTGCCATGGAATTCAATTTCTCCTTATGGCTATGCGTACCCGATCGCGCTGCCTTTTGCGCTGCTGGGGCTGGTTGTCCTCATACATTCGTGGTGGACCAGACGGCGGGAGAACGCAGGGCATGGAGTCTTGCTGCTCTGGTTCCTGATTGCCGTGCTAATGGCGTTTATTACAAGTGTAAATATCAACCGGATCAATATTATTTTTTATCCGTTCATCATGCTGGTAAGCGCCGGATTTGTGTGGCTTGCGGGGAGAGTCAAGGGGGCTGCCGTACTGGCCGCTGCAGTGTTTACAATATTTTTTGTCCTGTTCTCCAATGATTATTTCCGTGAGTTCCCCGGCCGGATCGGACCGGCTTTTTATGATTCTTTCGGCGAGGCGGTGCAGTATGCCTCCGAACACAGCCCGGGAGAAATCTATATTACCAATAATGTGAATATGCCCTACATTTATGTGCTGTTCTATGAGCGGATCAATCCGCAGGACTTCCAGAATTCCGCCGTTTACGCCAATCCGGGAGAAGCTTTCCAGCGTGTATCCTCCTTTGGGAGATACAGATTTGACGATTTGAACATGGTACCTGCAAATGCCGCATATATCTTTGGGAATAGCTCTCCGCTTCCTGCGGCAAGTGCAGAATATACAGTTAAGCGTTTCGCCAACTACAGTGTAATGCTTACTAATGACAAAGCGGACGGGCTTCCGGCAGCTCCGGAGAATCCCGCTGCTGAATTTAGAAACGGGGGGTTTGAAGAAGGGACTTCGGGCTGGACATTCTCTGCGGGAACGGGAGTGGCTGATAATAAGCCTTACGCCGGAACTAGGCTGGCTTATCTTGATGCGGGAGCTGACAGAAGCGTGTCACAGGTTTTTGCCGCGGCAGCCGGTGACTACAAGCTATCCGCCATGGTTAGTGCGGGCGGCAGCGGCGGGAAGATCGGAATCCGTGCAGCCGGCACTGTGCTGGCAGAAGCCGAACTGCAGGCAGGGGAAGATTATCATCAGGTTACACTTCCTGCGGTCACGCTGGAGCAGGGGATGCAGGCAGAAGTTTACATAACCGGCGGTAACGGCTGGATTAACATTGACGAGGTGAGGGTGGAACGATGACCAAGAATACACGTGCGGCGGCAACCGTTATACTGATGCTCTTATTATTTATTCTTCCTGTAACAAACGTTTATGCTGAGGGGAATTTACTGCAGAATCCGGGTTTTGAGGATGGGGAGGACGGTGCGCCTGCCAGCTGGAGCAAAGATATGTGGATCTCGGGCGATGCCTCCGGTCTGCTGTCCGTTCAGTCCGAGGATGTTCACTCCGGCAGCAAAGCGGCAGTCATTGAGAACCTTGAACCCAATCACCTGAAGTGGGTACAGACAGTTGCCGTCTCGCCGGACAGCTACTATAAGATCTCGGGGTATGTCAAAATAGTCAGTACAGCAGGCGGGGGGATGGGTGCTAATATATTCCCGGTCGGGATTGGCGGCGGTTATCCCGCCACCCAGGATACAGCTGGCGATTGGCAGTATCTCGAGTTCATCGGCCAGACCGGCAAAGAGCAGACCGAGATCGGGATAGGTGCTGCCCTGGGCGGATATGCCAACCTGATTCAGGGCAAGGCCTATTTCGATGATCTGTCCGTAGAACAGCTGGATGCAGCTCCGGAAGGCGCGAACATTGTATCGCTGGACAGCGGAGCACCGGCGGCCGGGGCGGATGCGGGCGGCGGGAGCCAGCCGGCAGAAACACCGCATAAGGTGTCACCTGCCAAGCTGCTGCTGATATCGGCAGTGTTCAGTGTGTTCTTTGCTCTTTTATATCACAGAGCCTTCAGCAGTAAACGCCTGCTGAACCAGCAGGAAGTGATCTATACACGCTGGCTGTATGTCCTGTTTGGTGTAGCGTTCATTCTGCGGATCTGGATTGGCCTGACTGCGCAGGGCTATCAGAATGATATGAATACATTCATGGCTTGGAGCCATCGTCTGACAGACCTTGGTCCGGGCAAGTTCTATGAAGAGGGCTATTTCGCGGATTACCCCCCAGGCTACTTGTATGTGCTGTACCTGCTGAGTCTGCTCCGCGGATTGTTTAATTTTGCGGGCGGATCAGGCGCAGAGACTGTGCTATATAAGCTGCCGGCCATCATCTCCGACCTCGTGCTCGGCTGGATCATCTACAAGGGCGCACGTGCCAAGATCGGACCCGGACTTGCGATCGGGCTGATGATGCTGTTCCTGTTTAACCCGGCAGTGCTGATGGACTCTGCAGCGTGGGGACAAGCAGACTCCTTCTTCCTCATCTTCCTGCTGCTCAGCATAATGGGAGTAGTGGATAGAACCTTTGTACGTGCAGCGATCTTTTTCGCCATTGCCACACTGATCAAACCGCAGGCGCTGATTTTCACACCGGTCCTGATCTTTGCCTTCTATCATCACCGTGCCTGGAAGCAGCTTGCTCTGGGCGCTGTCTACGGACTGGGAATATTTGCTCTGCTCGCAGCCCCGTTCTTCTGGAATAACGGCGGTTTTGCCGGAGTGATTGATTTATATAAGAGCACTTTATCTTCTTATCCGTATTCTACAGTTAATGCATTCAATCTTTATGCTTTGACGGATCCGATGTGGTCAGCGCTTGATGTCACCTGGCTCGGCATACCTTACCGCATATGGGGCTTTATTTTCATACTTGTAGCGGTAGCTCTCGCAGCTTATTATTCCTTCAATACCAAGGACCGCAAGGATCTTTCTAAATCGTATTTCCTCGGCATGGTGCTGATCACGGTTGTCTTTGTATTTGGCACCAAAATGCATGAACGCTACCTGTATCCTGTTCTGCTCCTGTCTCTATTCACCTTCATTGAGAGCAAGGACCGGCGTTTCCTGACACTGTTTCTCGGATTCTCGCTGACTCAATATATTAATGTAGGCTATACGCTGGCCTATCTCAATACCGGCAGCAATCCGCCGACAGACGGAATTGTCCTGGTTACAGCGATTACTACCGTAGTTCTGGCATTATATCTGCTGTATGTTGGGTACGATGTATATATCCGCAAAGCAACAAAGCTCCTGCGAGAGCCTGTTACAACGCAGGCTGCATTTGAAGCAGATGTGCGGCTTGCAGAGGGGATTCAGCCCCTTGCCAAGCAAGAACGGCGTTCCCCGCTGAAGCTGCAGCGCAGAGATTGGATCTGGATGATCGCGATCACGGTACTCTATGGAGCGCTTGCGCTTTATCATCTGGGGGACAACAAGTCGCCTGAAACCCTGTGGGAGCCTGCCGCCAGCGGCGAGAGCTTCTATGTGGATCTGGGGCAGGCCCACCAGCTGGAGCGGGTAAATATCTTCGGCGGTGTCGGCACGGGCAAGTTTCAGCTGGAGTTCAGCCAGAGTCCGGATAATTGGAGCAGCCCGCTTGATGTGAGCGAGGATGTCGGCAATGTCTTCATATGGAAAAGTCAGCCGCTGAACGTATCGGCAAGATACGTCAAGCTGACAGTCACCTCTCCGGGCTTCACCCTGAATGAAGTGGCTTTCTATGGCCAGGAGGCACCGAAGACGCCTCTGCAAATTGCCGGTGTTACACCGGATGCCGCTGCGGCCCCCAAAAGAGGGACGCCAGCCAATCTGTTCGATGAGCAGTCCATGATCCCGGAAAACTCGAATTTCATGAACAGTACGTATTTTGATGAAATCTATCATGCGCGGACGGCTTATGAACATTATCATGATATTGTCCCTTATGAGAATACGCACCCGCCGCTTGGCAAGCTGCTGATCGGTGCCGGCATGGAGCTGTTTGGCGTCAATCCATTCGGCTGGCGTATCATCGGCACCCTGTTCGGAATTGCGATGCTGCCGCTGATCTATATTATGGCGATGCGGCTGTTCCGGAAGACTACCTATGCTGCATTAGCAGCCGGACTGTTCGCCCTGGACTTCATGCATTTCACCCAGACGCGCATTTCAACGATTGATGTATACGGCGTATTCTTCATTATGCTGATGTTCTATTTCATGCAGCGGTATTATACGATGAACTTCTACCGTATGCCGCTGCGCACAACGCTGGTTCCGCTGTTCTGGTCCGGACTGTTCTTCGGAATCGGAGTGGCCTCCAAGTGGATTGTTCTCTACGGAGGGGCAGGACTTGCGGTGATGCTGGCACTGGCGCTGTTTGAGCGGTATAGGGAGTATAAGGCTGCAGGCCGTCTGCTGGCTGAGGGCAAGCTGACCGGTCAGGAGCTCAAAGCTGCCTGCCGGACAGCGGACCAATCCTTCTGGAAGAACACCATCATCACTTTGGCCAGCTGCATCATATTTTTCATTGCTATCCCGGTTATCATCTATAGTCTGTCCTTTGTCCCGGCGCTCTCTGCTTCGGCGGAAGGCTTCACTGTTAAGGGCCTGATTGATGCCCAGAAAAATATGTACAACTATCACAGCCAGCTTGTAGCTACGCATCCGTTCGCCTCCTCCTGGTGGGAGTGGCCGTTCATGAAACGTCCGGTATGGTTCTTCAGCGGCGGTGAAGGATTGCCGGAAGGCAAGGCCAGCAGCATCGTAACCATGGGGAATCCGCTCATCTGGTGGACAGGAATCTTCGCTATGCTGGCAGCCGTGTGGCTTACCGTGAAACGCAGGGACAAGAATCTGTACATGATCTGGATCGGGTTCTTCTCACAGTATGTTCCGTGGATGCTTGTGCCGCGTGAGACGTTCCTGTACCATTATTTTGCGATGGTGCCGTTTATGATTCTGTCGGTGGTCTATATCCTGAAGCTGCTTGACAGCAGATTCGGCGATGCCAAATACCTGCGGTATGCCTATGTGGCTGCTGCAGCCATCCTGTTTGTAATGTTCTATCCGGTGTTATCCGGAATGCAGGTTAACAGCAGTTATATAAATACTGTACTGCGCTGGTTCCCTTCCTGGGTATTCTAGGGGGTACTATTTAATGAGGCACATGCTTAAAAAGTCAGTTTTATTGCGGGGTATCTCGTAGAAACTTATAGGAGGAACTAAGGTGAAAGCCAGATACAGTGTAATTGTCCCCATGTTCAATGAGGAGGAAGTCATTCAGATAACCTATGAACGGCTCAAAAAAGTAATGGATGGTTGCGGCGATTCCTATGAACTGGTTTTCGTCAATGACGGCAGCCGGGACCGTACGGCGGAGATCATGCGCGAGATCAGCAGCCGGGATGAGCATGTCAAGCTGATCGACTTCTCCCGTAATTTCGGCCACCAGGTGGCGATTACGGCTGGTATGGATTATGCCGAAGGCCAGGCAGTCGTGGTGATTGACGCAGACCTCCAAGATCCTCCTGAGGTTATTCTGCAGATGATTGCGAAGTGGAAAGAGGGCTACGAAGTCGTGTATGCCAAGCGGTTGAAGCGTCACGGGGAGACTTTATTCAAGAAAGTCACCGCTAAGATCTTTTACCGCCTGCTCAGCAGTATGACCAGTGTTGAAATCCCTACCGATACCGGGGACTTCCGGCTGATCGACCGTAAAGTCTGTGATGTGCTGCGCGGTCTGAAGGAGAAGAACCGGTATGTCCGGGGTCTGGTAAGCTGGGTAGGCTTCCGGCAGACCATGGTAGAATATGTGCGGGAGGAGCGCTTTGCCGGGGAAACGAAATATCCGCTCAAAAAAATGATCCGGTTTGCGCTCGACGGCATCACCTCCTTTTCCCACAAACCGCTCAAAATCGCATCATATATCGGATTCTTTCTGTCCTTTTCCAGCTTCATCTATCTGTTCCTGGTATTGTTCCAAAAAATCTTTACCTCCTGGACCGTACCCGGATGGGCATCTATAGTCGGCGTGAACCTGCTCTTCAACGGGATTGTGCTGATGCTGCTGGGGGTAATTGGTGAGTATATCGGACGGATCTATGATGAGTCGAAGGACAGACCGCTCTATATTGTACGTGAGACCAAAGGCTATCCGGATGCGGAAATAGAAGACACGCGGAAGGAAAGCGATTATGCCAGATAAGAGATGGAGTGCGGGGTTCATCCAGTTCCTGAAATTCAATGCGGTAGGCCTGCTGAATACATTGATTGACTTTGCTGTATTCACACTGCTGCATTCCCTTGGGATGATCAACACCCCTGCGCAGATTATTTCCTACAGCGCCGGTACGGCCAACAGCTTCTTCTGGAACAAAAAGGTAACCTTCCGTGACCGGGACAAAGGCAATAAAGAGGGCTTCGACCGGATGCAGCTGGTCAGATTTATCGTGCTGAACCTGTTGGTGCTGGGTATATCGGTGCTGCTGATTCATATATTGACCGATACTCTCGGTATTCAAGTGCTGATCGCCAAAGTGCTGGTCACATTTGTTACGGTAATCATTAATTTCTTCGGAAGCCGGAAATGGGTATTCTGAAAATATAAGAATTTATATGCTTGCTGCTATAAAATATCCTTCTATTTCTCGCTGAAACGGTACCGTCCTTAAAAAGGACGGCAAAGTCGTTTCTACTTGTTATATAGAAGCATTGCTTCTTAATTATTCCGGAAGGGTAACATCTATTCTATATTACGGAGGCGATTGTCATGCGGAAATTATCCTATTTGATTATACTTGCCGGGGTACTAATTATGCTCTATCCCAAAGGAAGCGAATGGTACAATGACCGTCAGCAGCAAAAGCTGCTGGAAGAGGCTGAACAGGCCTACAGTGAAATCGTTCCGTCTGCCTCAGCTCCGGCCAGTGCTGATCTAAGTAAGCCTTATGCGGAAGTAACCCAGCTGCTGGCGGATGAGTCGGCTGCGGAAGAGCCAGAACCCTCTGCAGCGCCTGAGATTGAAGTCGGAGGCAAGGTGATGGCAATCATTCAAATCGACAAAATAGATCTGAAGCTGCCTGTACTGGAAGGCGCCACCAAGGCGAATATGAAGCATGCTGCTGCACATATGAAGGAGACGGCTCCGCTCGGCGCTGCTGGCAATGCTGCAATTGCAGCGCATAGATCAAGAACTACGGGAAGGCTGTTCAACAGATTGAATGAAGTCGAAGTCGGGGATAACATTTCCGTTACAACCGGCAAGCAGGCATACAATTATGTAGTTTATGATGTGACTATTGTGGAACCAACCGATGTATCCGTATTGAAAGGGAATAAGGATGACAAGATTCTTACACTCATTACTTGTGATCCGCTGGTGAATCCAACGCATAGACTTATCATTCACGCAAAGCTATCCTGATGTTTGTAGAATAATGACGGAAAAACTTAAAATACTTAAAATTTTTATTTATTTTCGCGGAAATCTAGTGATTTAGGTCTTGATAATAGAAATAGATATGGTAAGATATAACTATACAAAGCTAATACACGATAAACGGCAAACCTATCGAAAGGTAGGGACGCAAAGCTAAAGGGCCTTCCCG
>NZ_JUEI01000122.1:0-44660 GCF_000802655.2 Paenibacillus sp. IHB B 3415
CGGCTAGGCGGGGCGCGGACAGCCGCGGCTATGGGAGCCGGGGCGTAGCCGGCGGGAGGCACGGCCGGCTGGCTGAGCGCGGGCAGCCGGTTGAGCTTAAGGCTGCTTCAACCAACGACGTTCCGGCAATCTAACCATTATGTACCCCCTTGCGGACTGAGAGGACCTTATTCTCTCCGGCAAGGGGGTTTTTAGTTGACTTGCAGACTGAGATTCCGCTATCCCTCACAAATTGATCAATATGATGCCCCAAATGAACAAATAAGCGCACTGGAGTCCGTTTGGCAGCAAAAACACGCCGAATTCCCCAAATAGGCGCATTTCAGTCCGCGTAGTATATTGCACATACTTATCACCCGCCTGACCCAGTTACTCACAAACCAGCCCGCATACCTTACCGCTCCCGCACAACATCTGCATACTCACACCAGCTTCTACAAATACACACTCCCCATTCTCCCCGCAACTCCATCATCCCTTGCTCCCATCAACTCACTCTTCCGCCCGCTTAAGCCCCATGTTACTCACAAACTAACTCGCTCATCCCTTCAGCTTCAGCCCAGCAGATTCGTCTTAATCCGGCCCCCCTCATTCCTCAGCAGGCAAAACCAGCGCCTGACCGAAGCATAGGCGGCGTATGACTGGCCGCACGCTGAAGGCGTTAGCCGCGAGCTTCGTCCCTGCTCTCTAAGGCTGCAGCCCAGCAGTCCCCCTCAGCTGCACTAACTATGCCCGCCTTCAAACACAAACAGGCAGGCCCACGGATAATCTCCGGGGGCCTCCTGCCTGTTATTTACTTCTGCCGCAAAAGTCCAACCGGCAGTTCTCCTACTCCTCCACGAAGCCAACAACGCCGTCATCCAGCGAAGCGATCCGCACCAGCGACTCCACGCGGTAGCCGGCTTCCTTCAGCAGCCGGTTGCCGGGCTGGAAAGCTTTTTCGATCACAATCCCAATCCCGGCAACAGTGCCGCCCGCCTGTTCAACAATCCGGGCCAGCCCGAAGGCTGCTTCACCATTCGCCAGGAAATCATCGACGATCAGCACGCGCTCACCGGGTGCGATGAACTTTCGGGAGACGGTAATTTCATTGGTTTCCTTCTTCGTGAAGGAGTAGACCTTCTCCACATAAATATCTTCCGTCAGCGTCAGCGACTTCTGCTTGCGGGCAAAAATCATTGGGACCTCAAGCTCCAGCGCCGTCATAATGCCGGGAGCAATCCCCGAGGATTCGATGGTCAGCACCTTGGTGATTCCTTCCCCGGCGAAACGGCGGGTAAACTCGCGCCCTACTTCACGCATCAGGAAAGGGTCCATCTGGTGATTCAGAAAAGAATCAACCTTGAGCACACCAGGGCCGAGAACAATACCTTCGTTAATGACCTTTTGTCTCAATAACTCCATCCGTGCTCCTCCTCTATCCTCAAATGGACCCTGCTTCGTCTGCTACAGACCCGTAGGTTTCTGGGGCAGCAGGTTACCGACAATCGACTTCAGCTCGTTATCCTGCTTGCTGTTCTTTTTGCCGTTGTCAAAGCTCGTAATCCGAATCTCTGAATACTTCTCTCCAGGTGCCACAGGTTTGAACACTAACTTCTCCCGGTCCTCAAGCCGGACATTAAAATTCATGTCCTTAAACATGCCGATTAGATCCTGCTCTGCCGGGGTCTTCCCTTCGTCCAAAAACAGCAATCCGCGTAACGGCTTCACGCCTTCCGAATGCTGCACATCAAAATGAACAATACACTCCACGCTTGTCACCTCCCTAGCTTAGTACCCTCTGCATCCCAGGAGCTACTCCGCCTGTTCTTCCCCGGCTTCATCCTGGTCATGCAATACATATTTGCTGTAAATCCGGCCATAGCGTTCCCCGTACCGCTTCTGCAGCTCAGGTCCCATATCTTCTTCAAGCTCGAACAATACCATTTCCTGTGTAAAATGATTCAGCAGCAGCTCCACGAGCACCGGGTGCTCGGTAACCACCGCCTGCGCGGTTCCGTCCTCATAACGCATGCCGAGCATACACCAGGAACGGTCGATGACAAAAGAAAATTTCCGCCCCCCGCTGCGCTGTGGCTTACCGTCCAGCGGCGGCCATACCGGGTATGGCGCAGAGGCCGCGTTGCCGCCGTCAAAAGCCCACAGCAGCTTCACTCCGCGCAGCTCTGCCTGCTCCAGCTCGCTGCGCAGCAGCGAGGCTTCCTCCCGCCATACATCGACCACGATCTCCTGAGCCGCGAGATTCAGCTGACGGATCAGCGCTCCCGTTACGTTGCGGTCACCTTCCACGTTATAGAATGAAGGGCTGACCGGACCTCCGCGCGGCATTTCACTTTCCATGTAGGCCAGCGACGCCTGTACCCGGCCGGATATCATCGTCGCCAGCTCTTCAGGGTCCAGCACGCTGTAGCGGGCCGGCTCCCCTTCCCCGCAGCGTACGTAGCCCTGCTGAGTCAGGCGCTGAAGCGCCGCGTATACATTCGATCTTGATACTCCTAGCTGCTTTGCCACTTCGTAGCCCGAAGCCTGGCCCTTGGTGGCCAGCTCAACCATAATTTTGGATTCCATCTCTGTGAAACCCAAATTGCGCAGATGCAGCAGCAACTGTTCCATCTATGTTGTCCCCCTAAGCTGTCTGTCTAACCCTGTCTAAATTTGCTCCGACCCGCAGCGCGGGCACCACATTGAGCCTTTCGGCAGATCGGCGCGGCAAATCTGGCATTTCACAATATCCCGTGTACCCGATTCGCTGACGGCAGTCTCTTCTGCAGGCTCACTGGCTTTCCAGTCGCGGATCCGGCGGTCCAGCTCCAGCTGGCGCTCACGTTCACGCTCCAGTTCATCGGCCTCGCGGCGGCCCCGTTCTGTATCCGGAAGAACCCGTTCATACTCTTCAGGCTCCGGTTCAACTTCAATTACCGGCAAGGCTTCGGCGTACTGGACAGGCTGTTCAGGTCTCTTAGCGAGTTCCCGCTCCGCTTCTGTCAATTCTTCCTCACCGTAGTATTGATCTTCCTCATCTTCGTGCTCATGTACGGTATGTACCGTAACGGTTGGCGCCGGCTCCTTGCGCAGCGCCGGTTCCTTACGCAGTGGCAGCTCCTCAAGCTTGCGTCCGCAGTGTGGACAGAAGTTGGCATCCAGTGCTACGATCTGGCCGCAGGCGCAGAGGCGTTCATTCTTCAGTTCGGCAATTCTTGCGCGCACGCCCTCAATCTGCTCCTGAAGCTTGTTACAGCCCCGCGCCAGCTCGATCATCTGCCCTTCTGCCACCGACATATCTCTGGAACGATATCCTTCGTAGAAAAGCTTTCCCATTTTCAAAAATTCAAGTTGCATCTCATGTTCGATATCAGAAATTTGCCCGTTCAGCTTGCCTACTTCCACCGAGCTTTGCGCTTTTTCACTCACCCGGCTGGCACCGTCTTTAATGCGTTGCAGAAAATTCATTGTAGTTCCTCCTTCTCCAGAGTGAGAATAGGCTGATTCGCAGCCGCAAAATAACCCCATACATCGTTATCGCTCCGTACAGCAGTGGAAACGTGACTCTATCATACCAAAAGTCCCTGACAGATTCATTATTTGTCGTCAGGTGTTAAATACTACATGACGAACATTATCGAATAATGGAGGGATAACATTGCCTGACGATAACCATAAACGATATTTCGTATCCGTGAATCATGGCCTGATTCAGGATGTGCGTAACGACTCGAACGAATTTGAGGTTCTGCTCTCGGATGAAGAGCTTACCGTGCTCCAGGATCTTCTGAAAGGTCTGGCCGGTGAGGACGACTATGCCTTCCGGCGTGCTTTTGTCCCCTATAAATCAGCCGATCATGATGATGCTGCGGAGCAGTTTGACGATGCTACTATTCATCTGTTCCAGTATTTGCATGACCACGGCACAGATGAAACGCGCCGGCTCATTGATGAAATGAATGTTCTGCAGAGGCTCGGAAATACCGGCTACCAGGATGAAGGGTACGGCGGCGGTTCTCCGACTAACAAGTAGAAACGGCTCTGCCGCCCTAATCTGGAACGTAAAGCCCCGTCCCGTCTGACAGATTGGCCTATTGTGAGCTAATACGCTGTTGCGGGAAGAATGTTTCTCTTCTGCTTCATCCGGCTTTGTTTTGCTTCCGGGGCTGTACTTCGGTTAAAATAGAATCACATAAACTGCAGCGCATTTTATGCGAACGCCGTAGTCATCCGTTCATTGTCTACAGTCACAAATAACGAATACCGGGAGAGTTTCAGTGGAAGAATACGATAGTACACAGGTTACATTACACAAGTTGCAGGTCCATGTGAAGGATATGCAGAAGTGGCAGGTACACGAAGATTTTGCCAAACAGGTTGAGAATTTCAAAGCCTTGCCGGCGCTTTACCGACATGCTCTGAATGAGCTTGAGAATAAAATTGATGTCATCCGTACAGAGTGGCAGGTACGCGACGGCTTCAGTCCCATTGAGCATGTGAAGTCACGCATTAAGGAACCGAAGAGCATTGTACAGAAGATGGAACGCAAAGGCCATGATTTCACGCTGGAAAATATGGAGCAGCACATTCACGATATTGCAGGTATGCGGATCGTCTGTGCTTTTGTGAAGGATATTTACCGGCTGGTGGATCACCTGTGCGCGCGCGAGGACATCCGTGTGCTGGAAATTAAGGATTACATCGCCCAACGATATTGCAGGTATGCGGATCGTCTGTGCTTTTGTGAAGGATATTTACCGGCTGGTGGATCACCTGTGCGCGCGCGAGGACATCCGTGTGCTGGAAATTAAGGATTACATCGCCCATCCGAAGCCTAACGGCTACCAGAGTCTGCATCTTATCGTCGCCATCCCCCTTGTGCTGCTGGAAGGAACCCGCTGGGTCAAAGCCGAAATTCAGCTCCGTACACTCGCTATGGATTTCTGGGCCAGCATGGAGCATATTCTCTACTATAAGTTTGACAAACAGCTGCCGCCGCATGTGGCTGAGGAATTGAAGGAGGCTGCGCGTGCCGCTGATGAACTGGATCAGAAGATGCTTCGCCTGCGCCGGGAGATCCTCGAACTGTCAGAAGCGGAAGGCAGCAGTAATAACGGACCTTTAGCTTAAACGTGCTTGGATACAAGTAGAAAGGCAGTACACTGACAGCCGGGCTGTTAGCGATACTGCCTTTACTTATGCCTGCCTGGTTACGGCGCAGTTTGTTAAGAAATTCGACTTGAAAAAATTGAGTTATTGAGTACTTGAAATAAATTGAAAATTATTTATAAATCCATCTGCAGATATAAATATTGTATTATATTCTTTTGATTCAAAATCATAGTAATAGATGCCCCTTTTATCATTTACAATAGATGTAACATATAGCCCTTTTCCATTAGCTGAATAATTCGCTCCATCTACAAGCATCCGTTCCGGCGGTAATTTAAACTCTTCTATCTCTTGTGAACTAACATCTATAGCAACAGCTTTAGAATTTTCTTCTGAATTATATTCTTTGTCATAAATGGCTATCGTAACATTCTCCGCCATGTTTACCATCAAAATTTTAATCCAGGCATGAACCGAAAGGAATTTTTGTGTATCCTTAAAGGAGTAATCTGTTTCATAAACAGAAAATAGCGGCATAGAATAATTATTTTCATCGGATAAGAATTGATTTTCAATAACCTCTCTATCTTGACTATAAGAAAATGCAGATATGTAGATATGCTCCGTTTTTGGATTTATAGCGATTGTTTCTACATTTGTATCTTCATCGCCCCAGTATGAGATCATACCGCTTCGTTTATCCAGCATGCCTAACCTTAATACTTTATCTATAGAAGCTATAAAAAAGATTTTTTCCTTTGCAGGGATTATCTGATTGACCGCACGTAAATTTGTTGTTAATTGTACTTCTTGTTTGGTCTCCATGTGATAACTAAATATTTGATCTCTATTTGTCTCATCTTTTTTGGTATAATAAACAACTTTTTCCTTCGGACTAAATACTCCCAATGGATATTGTGCCGTGTAGGGATAATTATATATTTCTGTTACCTCCCCTGTTGCGGGTACATACTGGTAAATAGTGCTTAACATAGCTTCCTTATCCGGTTGAATATATGTAGTACATGTTATTGATAAAATATCCTTATGTTGCCCTTCCAGTCCGGAATTACTATTACAGCCTAATAGCCAAAATATTAAAAGCATTGAAATTAGTATACTCCTTGTTAGAATGCATTTATTTTTCATAAGTATTTTTTATTCCCTTCGCTTGGCATATTTCTCAATTGTTTTTCAACCCTTTAATTTCAAATAGATTGAAATGGCCTTTACACTCTAGATGTTATATCTAGTTTGTAAAAGCCATTATAAATTGTACTAAGATCTGCATAAGTATTTAGTCGCTCTATTTACCGATTGTAATAATAACTCCCACTAAATGATAGCAACTCATTGTAAGTATAGCCAAACATTACACCAGACCATTTCCAAATATCTAAAACTGCGTTATCCAGTGCTCCGTTATCATTTTTTGTTACAATTTTTGAAATGCCATTGGCTGTTGCTGTAATCTTCGTTCCTGATTTAGGGTTATCATATTGCCCTTTAGTAGCTACATCCCCTACTACCAAATCATTATCATTATCGCCCTTTGTATCGTTAAATACTGTAAATCTTCCTACACCTGAAACTTTACTACTAGTAATAGTAATTGTATTATTACTTGCCCCATATACGTATGTTCCGTTAGCGGCCGTTGCATAAGTAGTCATTGCCGGGACTGCATTTTCAATAGTATTGATTTGTCCGTCAGAACCATAGGAAACTACTGTTCCGGGTTGAGGTTTTTCATTTTCAATGATGAAAAATGGCAAACTTAAGGCTTCCTTTTTAATCCCCTCCAAAACTTTGTTATATTCCTCTAATGAAATCGAACTCTTGGGTACGGCCGGATTCTCCTTGCTCAAATCAACTTCACCAGCATCTTTAATCTTCAAGGTAGGTAATCCTTGCTTTGTAATAACAGGATTATTCTCTTGATCAAAAGTAATCACCGTACCGGCTGGCATTTGTGAGGGTATGACTCCCGGTTCTACATTTGTTGAAGCTAAAGCTAAACTTGGACTTAATAGCGATGTTGCAAGTAAACCACATGAAATTACTTTTCGTAGCTTCATAACTCGCACCTTCCTTTTTATGTTTTTTATTTACTAATTTTAGGATAAATTACTTTCCTTGAAGAATCAAATTGTTTGTAGTATTTTTTGGTATATATATGTACTATATGTGTCTAGTACTTTACGATCCGCTTCGGCATTACTTTCTATTATTGGGTTAACTAAAAAAATTATATTATCTCAACATAAAAACATTATGAAAATCCTCGAATTACAAAAAAAGAAAAATACACAATATAGACATTTTTTCTCATTTATATACCATGGTAAATTATTCAATATAAGTATATGATTAGTGCAAGTTGTTGGTTGCGCAACTTCTCACCAATAAGCTTTTTATTTGCAGTACGTAGGTCCCTCACAATTGCTCAACGTAATTATGGGAGAAACAAACCGAGAATCGAGGTGATATCTGTATAATACAAAGTGATTTATTTCACAAATAATTTCTAGTAAAGTACATTGCTTTAAAAATACAATTGAAAGAGGGATAAAATCATGTTTAAACGGGTAATTCCTTTAATGTTTGTATTTGCTATGATATTTGGTATGAGCACTAGTGTATTTGCAAATGAACAGAATTCTTCTGAAAATTCAAATGTATTAGAAATAAAGAGTATTGAGCAAGCATATAATGAGATCAAGGGACAAATTGTAAAGGACTATCAGTCTCTTTATAAGATGGACAATTTCACATATGAATATGATGCACGAGTTGAGCCCGAAAATAAATATTACGACATTAACATATATGTAGATATGACCCTAACGAGACATCCCTCTGATAGTCCGTATGTAAAGGGCATGGAAAAAGCCTTGTATGAAAGCACCGATAAGGTTGAAGCTGAAACAATTCAAAACGAAATTGATACTTACGTAGGTGAGGTTGAGGCATTGTATTATAATATTCCAAACCGTTCAACGTTTACCTACACGGTTCTCCTCAACAACACTACTAGTTTGGCTTCCAGAGATTCACTTCCACAATATCAAATCTACTACAGAACAGATGCTGATAATGAAGTCGTACTGACTGAGAGCGAAAAACTTGCAGCAGTTGAGAATGCTGCGGAATCATTCGAAAATGGTTACAATCATGTGATTGAAAGTGTTCCGGCTGCTGATAGTCATTACAAATCGCTTGCGTCATTCACATTTAATAAAATTGCAGCAAGAGAATGGGCATATGCTAACTGGAATGCAACTCCGGAATTCCCTTCTTCTACTGTAGACGGAACGGATTGTGCAAACTTTGTATCCAAAGCTTTAAATAATGGCGGTATCCCTCAAGATAAAACTGGAAAATGGTATCAGGCATCCACTTGGGGCGGCTGGCCCGGGGATCATTGGTTTAGAACAGGTTACAATGGCTCAACTGGCGTTGTCATTTACATGGTAAATAAGGGGTACTTTGTTAAACAATCGAATGAAAGTCAAGTGGGGGCAGGAAGTATAATGTATTGGAACACCACAAGTCACGTCGCTTTGGTGACTTATGGTGACGGATCTACAATTAAGTATACTCAACATGGTGCTTCGCAGACTAAAGATACAGTATACAGAACAGAAAGTGCTTCTTTTTACACACCTTCTAGCAGCATACTGTAGGATCAAGATAATGTAATGTTTATATCAGCTTAGAAGAGGAGATAGGAATGAAACAAATATTATTAATTTTTCTAGCTGTTATTCTTAATGTACCTTTAGTTTCTTGCAGTAATGAGTCGTCAGCTGAAAAACAAAACTATACAGGGTATATTGCCTTGGATGGAAATGTGCTCACAATAGATGATTTCGAGTTTATTGACTCTGAAGACGAAGATAGGGTGAAAGAATTAGGGTTAACAATTGAAGACATGCCTGATGGCTACTACATTCACAATATATCCGGGGATACAAAGACCTTCGCTGTTGATGACAATACAGAATATACATTTTATGATACAGGGACTCTGTTTGTACAAGATAAGAATGGTGATAGAATCTATACTACGAAGAGCAAGCAGGAATTTAAGACTTTTCTGTACGGAGATGATGAGGAACCGTTGAAAAGTCCGTTTGAGGTTGAGACACAGGGAGAAAAAGTAATTTCGATCAAAGAAATATTTGTTAATTGAGGCGCCAAGATAAATACGAAGAGACTGCTGGTGGAAATTGCCGGCAGTCTCTTCGTATTAACAACAGTCAACCGCACTCAGATTACAGACAGATAGCCTTCTGTCACTTATCTAATCATTAACGGGTATATCCGAACTCGTTCCGTCATTCTTCATAAGATATAAGTAAACTTTATTATCAGTTCGATTCACATAGGATATCGAATACATATATAATTTATTATTTTTCCATTCCATATATAAAAAAGCCCCGAGTTTTCTATTCATCAGACCGTCGTAATCAATAGACTGATCATCATTAACAGGAAAATATTCATATTTCCAATAAGAGTCACTTCCATTTTCCGAATCGCTATTATAGCGCTTTCTCAAATTTTCCATTAAATAATGCTTGTACCTCTTATTTTGTTAATCCCAATTTTAATTTCTTTTTGATTTCCTTCATTTTCTCAATTACTTTTGATCTCTTTCTTGAACTCCCGTCATCTGCGGACCGTACTTCCAGTTGTCTCCGCCGTCTTCTATCGTATAATAGACCATGCTTGAGCGTCCGTCCCGGACGATTTTCAGCGGAAGCACTCCGAGCAGGAGGTCCTTGCCGGAGAAAACCGGCGGGTAGCTGTTGCTGTACGCATACCCGGTCAGCTCGGGCGGCCAGACCAGCTTTTCCGGCGCCCAGCTCTTTCCGCCATCCCTGGTTCTGAAGGTGAGAATGAATTCCTGTCCGTGATTACTGCAGGTAATCCAGCCGCTTTGGCTATTCCGGAAAACCATTCCTGTTGGATAGGAACTGATCGCCGCCGTTAGATCTCCTACACGGCTCCAGCTCTTGCCGCCATCTGCCGTACGGTAGAGCATTTCTCCATCTGGCCTGCAGCCGGTTCGGAATTCAGCAAAAGATATCCGCTATTCTTAGAAGGGAAGTCAAAGAATCCCTGGCCGTATCCCTGCTCCCAGCCCGCCTTCACGGGAAGACGCGCAGCCTGCCAGGATTGCCTTGGCGGCCCGTTACGCTTAAGCGTAACGCCGCCAGCTTACAGTTTGTTTAAGCCAGCCGCACGTTTGGCGGCGGCTTCTGATACCCGGCGCATCAGCAGGGCAAGTCCTTCCCGGGCCTTGGGCGTCTGCGGCAGCAGCGCGCTCCAGTCCTCTTCCGGTTCAATGACATCAGGCATAGCCGGAAATGGCCGGGCAGAGATCTCATGAAACAGCGGCCCCGGCTGATGGAGCGAGCCCTCCGCGGCCGCCTCGGCCAGCCATTCTCCCGAGGACACCGCCGGACCTTTACGTTCCAGCCGGGCCAGCTCGGACGCAAGCGTTACAGGCGCAGGCGTCCCTTCTTCGATAACCCGCTCATTCTCCTGCTCAGCCCAGAGAGCAAACACCCCGGAGAGCAGCTCCTCCTTGGACAGGCCGCGCAGGGCAAAAGCCAGCAGCGGCTCCTTCGCCAGCTGCTGCTTAACCCGAAGCCGCAGCTCCCCAGCGGGCAGCAAGCCTGTGCCCTGTTCATTGGCCGCCTGTTCCAGCTCGGCATCAGCAGGCAGCACCTCAAGGGCAGCAAGTCCGCCTTCCAGGCTGCCCTGGAGCAGCTCATACAATTCACCCGGATGCGCAGAGAGCTGTAGCAGCACTTCGTTCTTCCGGGCGGCCGGCCACTCCGGAATGTGCAAAGTGAATACCGCGCGCTGCGCTTGTTCCTCTGCAACTGCGCCGGATTTGCCGTTCCGTCTGCCTACACCTTCCGCAGCAGCGGTTCCCAGGCTCCCGGTGGCTTTGATCTTTCCCGGCAGCACCTCCAGCTTCAACTCCAGCAGTTCACTCATGAATGTTCCCCTCTTTCTGCAATACAACAATCATTTACATCCAGTCCTGTCCTTGCAGTTCGATAAGCTCCTTCAGCTCATGGTTGGACATTTCGGTCAACCAATTCTCGCCGGAGCCGACAACCTGCTCGGACAGACTTTTTTTACGTTCAATCAGTTCATCGATCCGTTCCTCCAGCGTTCCCTGGCAGATCAGCTTATGCACCTGAACATTCTTGTGCTGTCCGATCCGGAATGCCCGGTCCGTAGCCTGGTTCTCAACTGCCGGGTTCCACCAGCGGTCATAATGCAGCACATGATTGGCCCTCGTCAGATTGAGGCCTACGCCCCCGGCTTTGAGGGACAGGACGAAGAATGCAGGACCTTCCCCCTCCTGAAAAGCATGCACCATCTCGTCGCGCTCACGCTTCGGAATACCGCCATGCAGGAAGAGTGGTGTCTGCCCGTACCTTCTGGCCAGCCGGCTGACGAGCAGCTCGCCCATCGCCACATACTGCGTGAAGATCAGCGCGGACTCCCCAAGCTCGGAGATGCTGTCCAGCACCTCGAACATCACATCCATTTTGCCGGAGGGCTCACTGCGCAGGCTCCGGCCGTCATCCTTGCGGAACAGCTGCGGATGATCACAGATCTGCTTCAGCTTGGTCAGGGAGGACAGCACCAGCCCCCGCCGGGCCATGCCCGACCGCTCACCGATTACGCCGAGCATCTCATCCACAACGCCCTGATACAGGGCTGCCTGCGTTTCTGTTAGCGGACAATACGACTTCAGCTCGATCTTCTCGGGAAGATCCTTCGAAATATCGGGATCACTCTTCAGGCGCCGCAGCAGGAATGGCGATACGAGGCGGTGAAGCTCACGCAGCCGTTCCCCGCCTTCGCCGGATACATACCGCTGGCGGAAGGAATGATAGGTTCCGAGATACCCCGGATTCAAGAAATGAAAGATCGACCACAGCTCGCCTAGCCGGTTCTCTACCGGGGTACCGGTCATCGCAATCCGGTGCGGCGCGTTCAGCTTCATGACACTCTGCGCCTGTTTGGTGCGGTGGTTCTTAATATACTGCGCCTCATCCAGCACAACGGTTGACCAGCGTACCCCGGCCAGATCCTCACTGTCCCGGCCTGCCAGATGATACGTAGTCAGTACAATCTCATGGCTGGCGGCAAGCTCGGTGAATCCTTCTCCGCGTACCCGACGGCCGCCATGATGGATATGCACACTAAGCGAAGGTGCAAACCGCTGCAATTCCCGCTGCCAGTTCCCCAGCAGTGAGGTCGGGCAGAGGATAAGCACAGGCTCCTGCTTCTCTCCCGGCGGCGCATTCAGGGCACGGTCCAGCAGGCAGGTGATCACCTGCACGGTTTTGCCAAGCCCCATATCATCGGCCAGACAGACCCCGAAGCCAAGACCGCTAAGCGCCGTAAGCCATTGATACCCCCGCTCCTGATAAGGCCGCAGGGTACCGTTCAGGTCATCCGGCACCGGACGCATGGGCAGCCCGCGCAGCACATCGCCATGCATAAGGGAGGCCAGCAAACCGGAGGTCTCCATGCCCGTGACAGACATGCCCTTCCATAGCCGTTCTTCGCCATCCTCGGCTTCAAGGCGCATCCAGTCTGCTGCCGTCATCTCTCCGCTCTCGTTGCGCTTCATATATCTCAGGACCTGACGGACCTCCTTCGGGTCCACTTCGATCCATTCACCCCGGAAACGTACAAAAGGCACTCCGGCTTCCACCAGAGCATTCAGTTCGTCCTCGCTGATCTCCGAATCGCCCAGGGAGGCCTCGATGCGGAAGGAGATCAGCTCCTCCATGCCCAGCGCTGCTTGTACAGGGCCATCCACTCCGCCCGGCGGCGGCTGCATCTTCATTCTCATCCCGATCCGCCGCCGTCCTTCGCGGCTCCAGCGTGAAGGCATCTGCACCGTAATTCCCCGTTCACGCAGCTGCTGTACACTCTCCTTCAGGAAGAAATACAGCCGCTCCGGAAGCAGCTCCACTCCGCGCGGCGCCGGTTCGGCCAGCGCACGCTGAATGTCCGGCGAGATCTTGGCTGCCCGCCCAAGCGCAGCAAGCAGCTGCTGCTGAATGTTGCGGTAGCGCTTGCCCCACAGCGTGAATTCCCGTTCCCGGCTGCTCCAGACCGCTTCGGCCGGAATCCAGAATTCACCTTCCTCCCGGCTCTCCGCCCAGAACGTCAGCCGCCACAGCTCACTGTCGTCAGCAGGCGGCTCCAGCCGCAGGCCCAGGCTGAGCTGTCCGCTGCGTGCCTCCTCAGTCTCGAAATGCGGCACCTCGTTGCCTGCCGTCTCACTCACGGCAGCCAGTAGCTCGGTCACTTCAGCCGGAGTCCCCTGAACAGGGATATCCCGGCTGCCGGTCAGCAGACTGTTCCACCACAGCTCAGTAAGCGGCGAGTAGCCGCGGCGGTAGTTCGCTTTGAATGGACTCAGCGCACTCTCGTTGGCCGCGACCACATTCTTAATCTCCGCTGTCATCACAGCCTGCAGGAACGAATAGAGCACGTACCCGCCTGCTTCCTCACGCGAGGACAGATCCCCCTCCTCGGCTACGTGAGTGCCGAGCGCAAGCACCGGCATGGAAGCCGCCATCTGCAGGAAGAATTCCTTATCCGCCTCTTCCCGGAAAGCCGGCGACCAGCATACCGCTGCCGCCTGCTCGCCTCCGCGGCGGCGTGAGCCCACCTTGCGCGGCGGCTGAGCGCCGGGGACAATCCCGCCCTTGCCCATCAGCTCCAGCGCAAACCGGGCAGCAGCCGACCAGTAGCGCAGTTCTCCGCCCGGCTCTATGCCCTGGGCGCGGCTTGCCTGCTCATCCCAGGCAAGGAGCAGCTCAAAAGCGTCCTTGGGCGACAGGGCCAGCCCTTCGAGGGTGCGCCCCGGCATTCCGCGCCGCGCCGTCTTCCCTTCCACGGCGGCGGCAGGATACTTCACTTCCGCCAGCCGCAGCGCAGCACCCGCAAAAGGACGCCAGCCGCTCCGGAATTCCAGCCGTTTAATCACACGTGTCCACGCGTCCACCTTCGGCTCAGAAGTTTCACCCGAGAAGCAAAATAATACGTCCCCTAACCATATTGCATACAGATGCTTAATCATTGATGATCTCCATTCTTTTAAGCAAACAGAAAGAGCCAGTCCGTCCCAGCGGGAAGACTGTTTCCTTCTCTGCGAGAAATATATTATGAAGCTGTACTAGCAGCAGTAACTGTACAGCCATCCCATTGTGGTTATCACTGCAACTTTTTTCTTCATCCCTTCATCTTATACGAAAAAGTCTATATTTAAAAACTTTTCTGCACGTTTTCTGCAGAAAATCTGCAGATTCTTTTGCAAATCTGCCCCATTCGCAGTTCCGTCAGCATTCCGGAGGGGCCCTCAGACCCAATCGGGGCTGCTTGAAGTCAGTTGACCCGCCTCGCCATTGGACTAAACCCTTGATACCGCCTACGATAATCATTAACCCAATTGTCAGATATCCCACACCATCGGCACAGCAAAACCGGCAGCCGCAAGCATCGGGCATAACGCCAATAGGATTATTGTGCAATAAGCATGTCTTCGGGGATGTTGTATGTATTACAACTTTGATCCCATAATACGAAGGCTTCCGAAAGGAATGTTGTATAGAATGCAAGAATTATCTCCCCACACCGCTTAAATAAGAGAAAATGCTGCATTTCATACAACAACTTCCGATTCCGCTAGATTTCGTGATAGGAATGTTGTATTTTGTGCAGGATTTAAATTTTCAATCAATTTTGAACATTGTTTCAGCAACTTGTTCAAATTTGATCCTTCGCCCGATAACCCCCACACGCAAAGGTAACAGCCAAGGTGCAAACTCATTTTCAGTCCCTACAAAGGACATCAATAGAATATTAAGTGGAATAATGTAACTTAATTCGGCTATTTTAAGTGATTTTCATCAAATAGGTGGATAAACGCTACTTAATTTCGTCCATTACTTCTGGCTTGGCCCATATGCAGAAATTTAAGTGTTCTTTTTCCAACTGTTGTTTATCAGAGGGCCCCTCATCTGCCAGCAGGTGGAGAAAATCCAACTAATCCTGTCCTATGCATCATCCGTGCCCGGCAAAACTGATTTTTTTCAGGCAGCACAAAGAACCGTCCTTCCCTCTATGCAAGACGAAGCCGGCTCTTTATAAACTAAAAGGGTTACCTGTCCGCCTGAATCCGCAGCTCCCCGCCGTCTGCAGCATCCGCTACCTGTACAATAATTGCACCCTTCCTGCCGTTATAAACCCAGCCCGCTTTGCCTTCCTCCAGCTGGTCCAGGGTGATCTCCTCAAGTCCGTCCACCGCCGCCACGGTGAAGAACGGATAACAGAGCGCAAACCGCAGCATCTCCCGGCGCGGCTTATAATCATGCACGCCATATACCCATTGCAGCACCAGACCGCCTTCAGTACCCGTAGCCTGCACAGCAAGCTCTGTATATTGCCCTTTACGGTATCCGAAGCTGTGCCCGTCGTCCTCATACAGCTTGAAGGATGCCGAGAATCCTTTGGCAGCTTCCGCTCCGTACAGATGGAAGATGACTGTCTCTTCCGTCTCCTCCAGCGCATACTGCTTCAGCGGACCTTCGGCCGTGAAGCTGCCCGCCTTCACATACATCGGCATAATATGCAGCGGCGCAGCAGCAAGAATATGACGGCCGCCTTCGTGAATCTCCCCATCCCAATAGTCAATCCAGCAGCCTTCGGGCAGGTAGACCGAGCGGTGATCTGTATCCGGGCGGTAGACGGGAGCAATCAGCACATTCTCGCCAAGCAGGAACTGATCGCACAGATTTGTCACATGCGGGTCACGCGGATATTCAAGGATAAGCGGACGGATCACAGGCAGCCCGCACATTTCCGCCTCATGAAACAGATTGTACAAATGCGGCATCCAGCGGTACCTCAGGCCGATGAATTCACGCAGAATCCCCTCCACTTCTTCCCCGAAGGACCAGGGCTCCTGACGCAGCGTTCCGATGGAGGAATGATTGCGGCAGTATGGGAAAAACACGCCCATTTGCGTCCAGCGCACCAGCAGCTGTGCCGACGTATGATGGGCGAACCCGCCGATATCCGGCCCGGAGAACGCCAGTCCCGACAGTCCCATATTGAGCACCATCGGCATCGCCATCGCCATATGCTCCCAGAAGCTGCGGTTATCCCCGGTCCATACGGCTGCATACCGCTGAATGCCCGCATACCCGGCCCTAGTCAGCACAAAAGGCCGCTCGCCCCCCATATGCTCGGCCAGTCCCTCATACGTGGCTTTGGACATCATCATCCCGTACAGATTGTGGTATTCCTCATGGGTAACCGGGCGGCCGTTGTTGAAATGCATCACATCGAGATCCATCGTCTTGGTCTCATTGAAGACCGCCGGCTCGTTCATATCATTCCAGATCCCCTGGATGCCCAGGTCCGTGTAATACTTGTGCAGGTCGCCCCACCACTCGGCGGTCCGGCTGTCGCTGAAATCGGGAAATGCGCTGATCCCCGGCCAGACCTCGCCGAAGAAGATATCGCCCTCCAGACGGCGGCAGAAATACTTCTCCAGCACACCTTGCTTATACACCTCGTATTTGGGGTCTTTTTTGACACCTGGGTCCACAATGGGCACGATCCGCACACCCAGCTCCCCGAGCTCCGAGATCATTTTCTGCGGATCAGGGAAGTTGACGGGGTCAAAGGTGAATACGCGGTACTCGTCCATATAATGGATATCCAGATAAATGACGTCGCACGGAATATTCTTCTCACGGAAGGTACGGGCCAGCTGCAGCACCTCCTGCTGGTTCATATAGCTGTAGCGCGACTGGTGGTAGCCGATCGCCCATTTGGGAGGAAGCGCAATCCGGCCGGTGAGCGAGGTGTATCTTTTGACAACATCCTTCATCTCAGGCCCGTTAATGAAATAAATGTCGTATTCCCCCGTGGAGCAGCCAATGGTAAAAGCAACGCCATGCGAACGCATGTCGAAATCACTCCGGCCCGTATTGTCCAGAAATAATCCGTAGGAGAGATCGCCGTGCATGTGAATGAGCAGCGGAATAGACTCATAGAGCGCTTCAATTTCCGGCAGATGCGGGGCAAAAACATCGGTATTCCAGTTCGTATAACGCTCCCCGCGTTTATCTAGGAAGCTCGACTTCTCACCCAGTCCGTAAAAATGCGAATCCGGCTGCATATCATACTCCGCATGGCTTGCGCCGCGCGGGTTCCAGCTGGTCAGATTCTGCTGCATAATCACTTTGCCCGAGGTATTCTCCACACGGAGAAGAAACGATGATTTCTCGATAATCAGCCGGATGGCACTTGTCGTGAAGATCAGCTGCTCCTCCGTCTCATCCACAGGAAACAGATGCGGGATACAGCTCTCATTCATCACCGCCTCCGATGTGGTCAGGTCAGGAACCTCGCCATGGAAGACTTTCATCCGGAACATATCATCGCTCAAAAAGATAAAGACAACCCCCGCGCATTCCCCGCGGCAGATATAGACATTCTCCGACCGCTCCCAGGAAACCACGCTTCCCGGAGTGTTCCAGGTCTCCTTCATTACGAGTGGTCCCATCTTCTCGGGGCGTATCGCCTCGCTGCTCTCCATGCCTTTTGTCCCCCTTCGGCTATTGCCTGCTTGATCTTAATCGTTCCCGTATTAGCTCTTCTTCTCTACATATTACCCCGAGCTTACGGAATGCTATCCGTTAATTTCATGACCTGTTGGTCATTTTTGTGCCGGAGATAGTCTTAATTGCTGTTAAAGCGGGTATATTCTATGTAGGCCAAGGATAGGCACGTACTAATAACCTAACTTAGGGAGTGACAAGAACATGAGAAGAAGCAACCCTTATAAGTGGTGGAATCTGCTGCTGTACCTCGGCGTGCTTGCCGTCAATACGCTGTCGGTGACGCTGCCGCTTGGCGGGAACAGTACCGGAGAAATTTCAGACAGATATCATACTTACATTACACCGGCCGGCTACGCATTCTCCATCTGGTCTCTGATCTACCTGCTGCTCGCCGGATTCATTATTTATCAGTTCCGCAGTGATACCGGAGGCAGAGATTCCGTGCAGCGTATAGGCATCTGGTTCATGCTCAGCTGTATATTTAATATGGGCTGGCTGTTCCTCTGGCATTATTTGTACATTGAGCTGTCGCTGGTTGTCATGTTGCTTATGCTGGTTTCACTGATCGTAATCTACCGCCGTACCCGCAGCATCCCGGACCCCACCTCCGGCGAGAAATGGCTGGTTAGACTGCCCTTCAGCATTTATCTCGGCTGGATCTCTGTAGCTACCATCGTTAATGTCAGCATCGTACTGGAGAAGAACAACTGGGACGGCTTCGGGTTAAGCGATTCGCTCTGGGCTTTGATCATGCTCTGTGTGGGTGCAGTGCTGGCTGTTATTGTGAGCTTCCCTCACCGGGACAGCATTTATCCGCTCGTCTTCGTCTGGGCCTTCATTGCCATTGCTATCGAACAGAAGGATACAGATAATATTTTCTTCACCGGGCTGATTGCCGCAGGACTTCTGCTGCTCTACAGCATCTGGCTGCTGCTCACCCCGCCGCGTACCCGCAGCAGATATTAACGATATCTGTGAAAAGACATAAGGCTGCCCCGCTCCTGCAAAGGGACGTGACAGCCTTTATCATTACCGGCCTACCGGCCGATTTCATTATTCCACACCAATCCGCAGCAAAAATCCCACGCACCTGCATAGAGGTACATGGGATTCGGCCCGGCATTTCGGGTTCTTTCTTCAGTAAAGCTTATTTCTTGCGTGCTACCGCTTCGATCTCAACAAGTGCATCCTTCGGCAGACGCGCCACTTCGACTGCGCTGCGGGCCGGATAAGGCTCAGTAAAGAAAGTTGCGTATACTTCATTAACGGCTGCGAAATCATTCATATCCTTCAGATATACCGTTGTTTTGACTACATGCTCCATGGATGCGCCGGCCTCTTCAAGAATGGCCTTCACATTGCTAAGCGACTGGCGCGCCTGCTCCTGCACATTGTCCGCCAATGCGGCCGTTTCCGGGTCCATGCCAAGCTGGCCGGAGGTGTACACCCAGTTGCCGGCGGTGATTGCCTGGCTGTACGGTCCGATGGCCCCCGGGGCTTTGCTTGTTGCTACCTGCTTTTTACTCATGTCTCGCTCCTCCTGCTTGCTGTACGCGGCCTGCGGGCCGTTATGTACACATCATTTTATGTCTCATTGTAAGTCCTGAGGTCTGCTTATTGCAAACCCTCTGAAGTTCTAGTACTTGCCGATCACATGAATTACTTCATTGGTATAAATATGCACACCGCCTGTATCGGCAAGGGCAATATTCCTCATCGCCCGCGCCACCTTGGCAGCGGGGATTGCCCGGTACTTCGCAGCTTTGCCGACCATAGCGAAATCCAGCGCCTTCATGATTACGGAAGCGGCACGTTCTCCCAGCCTGAATTCTTCGCGGTCACCGAGCAGCAGCGAAGGCCGGAACAGATGTAAGCCGTGGAATCCGGCAGCAATCAGCCCGTCCTCTGCCCGTCCTTTGGTCCGGCTATAGAAGTTGCGCGATTTCGCGTTCGCTCCCATAGAGGACACTGCCAGGAACTGCTTCACACCATAGGCCTTGGCCAGAGCCGCAGCAGCAAGCGGATAGTCCATATCCACCTTCTCGAATTGCTCCTGTGAACCCGCCTGCTTAATCGTGGTTCCCAGACAGCAGAATACCGCGTATACTCCGGCGAACTGCTCCTTATATTGCTCCAGCTGTTCCCAGTCGGTCTGAATCTGCTTGAGCTTCTTATGCTCCAATTGCAGCGGCCGGCGGACCAGCACGCGGACCTCGTCCCAATCCCCGTTCAGCAAATCCTCCGTCAGCGCCCTGCCCACAAGGCCCGTAGCTCCCAATACTACCGCAATTCTTGTCACCTCGCTGCCTCCTTTATTCAGAATATTCTTCTATTCATCCCGCAAAATACGCCGGCCCAGCAGCAGCGCCAAAGTGATCATCAGCGTCCCTACCACAAGCTGCATGCCGTACACCTGCGTCCATTCGGGCCAATTCTTAATCCATTCGTAGATCCGGCCGCCCAGCAGCGGACCGAAAAAGGCTGCCAGACCCGTGAGTGCCGCATACATAGCCATATACATCGGCCGTTCCTTCTTCGGCGTATCCCCGATAATGAAGTTGAAGGCCAGCTGGTTGAAGCCTCCAACGCCCATGCCAAACACAATATGCGCGGCAAACAGGACCGGCAGCATCGGCAATACGGACAGCAGGCCCCACATCAGCGAGGAGACTGCGATAATCGGCAGCGTCCAGAGCAGCAGCCGTTTGTTGCTGTACTTGGCGTTCAGATTCCCCCATACATAGAAGCTGCCCATCATGAAGATCGTCTGCGATACATTCAGCAGCGACAGCTTCTCATAATTGATATGAAGTAGCTGCAGCATCACATAGGAATACAGCGGCACGGTCAGATTCTGCAGCAGCAGCCATGCGGCCAGGAACAGCGTGGACTTCATAAACAGCTTATCGTGAAGCGGCTTCTTAAACATCGGCAGAAATTCTGTCTCTTCTGATTTCTCAAACGGGACATCAGGGTAGAAGAAGAACACAATAACATTGGAAAGCGAGAAAATCCACACGATAATATACAGGATAAGGAACCCGTGTCCTCCCGGATAACGGTCCAGAATAATGCCGCCGCCGTACATCACCAGGCTTCCAAGCGCATTAAGCAATGTATTACGGATGCCGAAATACCGGCCTCTGACCCGCGCTGGAACCAGATCACTAATGACGGAGCTCCACAGCACGCCGCCTGCCGTATTGGCAATGAAAGCGATTGTATACATAACTATGAAAGCGGTAACCCAATACTCTTGCGGAAAAATAAACGGCACAAGACCGGTAGATCCCCAGAGCAGTCTGTGCAGGCCGATAAAAGTAACCATAGCCCATTTCCGGCTCGGCAGCTTCTGGATCAGGAAAGCTACACCAATCTGTACCACATTCACCAGGGTGGTAAGCGCCAGGACGAATCCGATCTGGCTGGAGCTCGCCCCTAAATATAACAGAAAGCCTGTCAGGAACTGCCCTTGCAGCAGCACCTGAAATATTGTGGCTGGTATCCCCTCAAAGGTAGCGATCTGCAGATTCTTACGATGTATCGAGGCCTTGCGGACTTCCTTGGAGCGGTTCCGCAGCGGCCGGTTTCTCATGATGTTCATGGGGTGATAACACTCCTTTGATGCGGCTTTTGCTTCATTCTACTCCGCATCAATCTCCTGTCAATACACCGAAATCACAAATAAAGTTGGAGCCCGGAATCTACCCATTCTCTGGGGTTAAAGCGGCAAATACAGGGAGAATAAGCTTCCCTGTCCCTCGCGGCTGTGCAAAGTAATGAACCCGCCAAGCAGTCTGGCCAGATCATTGCTGATCGACAAGCCCAGCCCTGTTCCGCCGTACTTGCGGCTGATGTTTGTATCCGCCTGCTCAAATGCCTCGAAGATCAGATCATGCTTCTCCGGCGGAATACCTATCCCGGTATCCTGCACCTCAAAGGCGACCCATTTCCGCGAGGAGAGCCCCTCTTGCCGTTCCACTACGCGGACATTCACCGATACACCGCCTGTCATAGTGAACTTGAAGGCATTTGAGAGCAGATTGCGGAGAATTTGCTGCACCCGCTGGGGATCCGTATAGATAACCCCCGGCATGTCTGCATCCAGTGAAATATCGAAGGCCAGCTGTTTCTGTTTGGCTACTACACTGAACTGCTGAAGGAGCAGATCAGGGATCTCACTGACATTGAAATCTTCATTAATAATATCCAGTTTTCCGGCTTCTACCTTGGACAAGTCCAGAATATCATTAATAAGTGAGAGAAGATCTTCACCCGAGCGGTGAATGATCCCGCCGTATTCTGCCAGCTCTTCTACACTCAGTTCATCTTCGCTTTCTTCAATTAGCTGGGACAGGTTAATGATACTGTTAAGCGGTGTTCTCAGCTCATGGGACATATTGGCCAGGAACTCCGACTTGAACTGCGAAGCAAGCATCAGCTGCTTGGCCTTCTCCTCCAGCACGATTTTATTCTTATGAAGCTCCTCCGTCTGCTCAGACAAAAGCTCATTGGCTCTTACGATCTGTCCGGTGCGCATCAGATCCAGCTGGAAGTCGCGGATAATCAGCGCAAACAGCACACTGAGAGCAAAGCCTGCCGGGAACGTGACCGGCAGAATATCCGTTATGTATTCCTGCGCCGGGATGACCCCAAATACCGCAATATTCAACGCATTCACTACATTTACCACCAGGACAGCAATCAGTCCCTTTTGGATCACAGAGGCAGAAGAACGCTGTATCCAGAGGCTCAGGCCGGCGCAGACGAAGCCCAGGAGAGATAAATTCAGCACGCCTACCACAGCTGCTTCGGTAACCCCGAAGGTCAACCGCGTAAGCCCAATTCCGACCCCAATAATGATCAGGACCAGAGGCTGGGGATAAGCCAGCGTAGAAATAATAAGCGGCACAAACCGCAGGTCAAAGATCACATGCTCGTCCAGTCTGTATCCGAAAATTGTACTTACCCACCCGGCGAAGATCGCGAGCAGGACCCAGCTTACTTTTTTCACAGGTTCAGAAGCATAGGTCACAGTATGTTTGTATATTAAGTTTGCCAGATAAGACAATGTAATCAGCAAAGCGGTATTCACAAAAAATATTTTCACATATTCCATAGCCTCACTCCTGCAGCAAAAAATGATATAACAACGATTATTATTTATACTATCATAGAGGAATGAAATCATGAAGCCACAGTGCTATTGCATATGTATAAGAGGTAGTCTTTTTTACGCAGTCTCCCTTGTGCCTATCCGCAGAAGAAGAGCGCAAATCAGATACGATTTGCGCTAGAGCGCAAATCAGATACGATTTGCGCTCTTCTTCTGCGGTGTGAACCAGGGCATCATTGCCTTCCAGCGCCTTTTGGGTACGGAAGCTCCGCCTTTGCCGCCAAGCTGTATAACAGGTGCCTCATTCAGATCAACTTCGGCCGGTGTCCACGTCTCTGCTTCCGGCAGTATATAGTACCGGGGGTGATAGGTGCTGATGGTATCTCCTTGCTGTGTCAGCACCCGGTTAGCATGTATCTCAATAATCCGGCCTGTAACGACGAGGGAATTATTCATAGACATCCGCCTCTCCCTGCATTTGTGATGATCTGATCTGAGGCCATATTCTTCTTTTATCTGCGGATCGACTGCTCCCAGTTGCGGTATTCCGCCTCTGCATCATCCTTGGAATGGCCGTAACGCTCCTGCAGCTTACCTACCAGTTTATCCTTTTCGCCGTCTATTACATCGAGGTCATCATCTGTCAGTTGGCCCCATTGCTTCTTGGCTTCACCTTTGATCTGCAGCCATTTACCTTTTAGCACATTATTGTCCATTACAAGCTCATCTCCTTAGCTGTCGGTTTTTGTTGGCATAAGCTAATAATTCTTAGTGAATTATTACCCGTTGGCCCTTTGTGTGAATCCAAAACCCCGGGACAGGCCCCCATAATGGAGCTGCAGCCCAAACCGCAAAGAAAGTCATAGTTTGTCACATAAAAGTCTTTTAAAAAGCTGTTCATATATTTTAAAATTTGATATACTTCAGAAGTAAATTTATTTATCATTTAAGTGATTATTTTCACATGAGTATTTCCCAGCTTGTGCTAGAATGCCATCGAACAAGAAACGAGATAATTAAATTTTTTCTTATTACCTGCCGATATATGTCGTATGACTGCTACAAAAAGGGACCTTAGACCGATTTCAAAGTGACAAATGTCATTTATAAAGTGATTTTTATCACTTCCAATTATTATTAAAATGTTTTACATTTTAATATATATATTTTAAACTATTTTCTTGGGGGTCATATCAAAATGAAAAAAGCTTCTGTAATCTTGTCGAGCGCTCTGGTACTTGGCACTTTACTCGCAGGTTGTGGCAACAACAACAATGCGGGCAACGCTGCTGCAACTACTGCACCTGCTGCTGCGACTACTGCACCTGCTGACGCAACAACTGCTCCTGCAGCTAACGCTGGAACAGAAACAGGCAAGTACCAAGACGGCACCTACTACGGAACAGTTGATGTTGATGCAGAAACTGGCTGGCAGACTTTCGTTCTGCTTACTGTAGAAGGCGGCAAAATCACCAAAGCTGACTGGAATGCTTTCAATACCAAAACAGCCGGCGATCTGAAGAAAAAAGTATCTGAAGACGGCAACTACGGTTTGGTTAAAATTGGCGGTGCTCAATCCGAATGGCATGAACAAGCAGCTAAAGCTGAAGCTTTCCTGATTGAAAAACAAGATCCTGCAGCACTTGCTTTCGATGCTGAAGGACATACTGACGCTGTATCCGGCGTATCCGTACATGTTAGTGACTTCGTAGGCGCTGCTCAAGCTGCTCTTGCTGCTGGTCCAGTACAAGTTGGTCCTTACAAAGACGGCGGTTACAAAGCTGAAGGCGAAATGGATGCTGAATCCGGCTGGAAATCCACTGTAGCTGTATCCGTTGCCGGCGGTAACGTTGTAGCTGTTAATTTCAGCGGCGTGAATGCTGCAGGCGATGATAAGAAACAATATTCTGTAGACGGTAAGTATGGAATGAAAGCTGGCGGCGCTTCTGCTGAATGGCACGAAGAAATCGCTCTTGCTGAGAAATACTTCCTTGAAAATAAAGGCGCAGCTCCTACCCTGGATGCTGAAGGCAAAACAGATGCAATTTCCGGCGTATCTATCCACGTTGGTGAATATTTCACACTGGCACAAAAAGCACTTGAAGGCGCGAAATAATTATTCGCTATCCTTTTGCAGCTAATCAGACGAATGAGGTGAGTTTCTCTTGAAGAAAATAGTCATTTTGGGCGGCGGCTACGGCGGCGTACTCACGGCTAAGAAACTGGCAAAGAAATTTAAGAACGACAAAGATGTAGAAATCAAACTGATCGACCGAAATCCATACCACACTCTCTTGACTGAGCTGCATGAGGTTTCTGCGAATCGCGCACCTGAGGATTCGATCAAAATTGACTTGAAGAAAATCTTTGCCGGCCTGAAAGTGGATGTTGTTCTCGACGAAATCAGCAACATTGATTTCAAGAACAAGAAGCTGAAGTCCGACAAAGCTACCTATGCTTATGATTACCTGGTAATCGGCACAGGAAGCAAACCAACCTTCTTCGGAATTCCCGGAGCTGAAGAGAATACCTTCTCCTTCTGGTCTTATGACGATGCAGTTGCCCTGAAGCGTCAAATCCGCGACATGTACACCAAAGCTGCGAAGGAAAAGAATGCGGCAGTACGCCGTTCCATGCTGACCTTCGTAATCATCGGTGCCGGCTTCACTGGCGTCGAGCTGGTTGGTGAAATGGCTGAGCAACGTGAAGAACTGTGTAAGGAATTCTTCATTGATCCTTCCGAAGTAAGATTGATTGTAGCTGATATGGCTCCGAAGATTCTGCCTATCCTTCCAGAGAAGCTGATTCAGAAAGCCGAAGCCCGCCTGCGTAAGATGAATGTAGAAATTGTTACCGGCGCCAAAATCACCGAGGTAGGCACAGGTTCTGTAGCCCTCGGCGAAAAGAACATCGTGGATGCTCAGACTATCGTCTGGACGGCCGGTGTTGAAGGCTCCGAAATCGTTGGCAGTCTTGATGTTCAGCAACAAGGCCGCAAACGTATTGTTACGAATGAACACCTTGAAAGTGTTGACCATAAGAACGTATACGTTGTAGGGGATAACATCTTCTTCATCCCTGAAGGCGAAGAACGTCCAGTTCCACAAATGGTTGAGAATGCTGAACAAGCTGCACCTGTTATCGCGGGCAATATTACTGCCGATATCAAGGGCACGCCTAAAAAAGCTTACAAACCAGGATTCCATGGCACCATGGTTTCGATCGGCAGCCGCTACGGTGTAGCGAACGTTGGTCTTCCGGGCAAATTCTTCATGCTGACCGGCTTCATGGCTATGCTGTCCAAACATTTCATCAATATGTTCTACCTGTCCCAGGTTGTAGGTTTCAACAAAGTTTGGACTTACATGATGCACGAGTTCTTCCATGTTGAGAACCGCAAGAGCTTTGTCGGCGGATACTTCTCCAAGCGCTCGCCGAACTTCTGGCTCGTTCCGCTCCGTATGCTTTTGGGTGGTATGTGGCTATACGAAGGCATAGAGAAGATCAGAAAAATCTGGGTTGATCCCAATAAGATTTTCCTGATTCCTGCAGCTCCTTATGCAGATGCTACTTCTGCAGCCAGCGTAGCTGTGGATGCCGTTAAAGACACCGTAGATGCCCAATCTGCAGCTTCAGCAGTATCCACTGCCAAAGAAGCAGTATCGGCTTTGCCGGTTCCAGGTTTCATCTACGATATTTCTAACTGGTTCATGGATCTTATGTTCTACAACCCGGACGGTTCTTACACCTTCCTGGCTAAATGGTTCCAAATCGGCATGGTTTGTGCCGAAATCGTCTTCGGTGTTATGCTTATCGTTGGTTTGTTCACAGCTATTTCTTCCCTGGCTACTATAGGTATGGCGGTCATGATCTGGACCACCAAGATGGCAGCTACAGAAATGCTCTGGTACGTTGCGGCGGCTATTGCCTGCATCGGCGGATCCGGCAGCGTGTTCGGTCTGGATTACTATGTTCTTCCTTGGCTCAAGAAGCAGTGGAAGAGGATTCCACTCGTCCGGCGCTGGTATCTGTTTACCGACTGACGCTTTGGGTAAGTTTTTTCTGAGCACCGCTTAATTATAGCACCGACTTATGTGCATTCTATGTGGCTGCATGAATATGATGTTCTTAAGAGTAATGTGTCCCTAGGACACATTACTCTCCTTGTTTAACAAGGTGAAAGCACATATCTGCATAAAGATGTACAGAATGGTTTTGTAGGGATAATCAGGGCTGTGGTTTCTTCCGGCAAAACCGACAAGAAGGAGAGAATCTTGTGAACAAAAAACTCATTGAAGATACATTCCGGATGCTTCAGGCTGAAATGTCCCCGATCGCCGGAATTCAGTTGTATCTCTCTCCGGCAGAATGCGAGCAGTTGCTCTCGGTACTGGAACGCCATGATCTGGAATATGACCGCAAAGTCCATTTGCTAGGTATTTATACCATTCTTACCGTGGCTGCACAGCGCCATATGGAATGTGTCCCACATCATCCTGACCTGACCCGCAGCATTTTGGATGGAGATTACCTATACAGCTTTTACCTGCAGTTTGCAGTGAAATGCCGAGAGCTGGATCTGGTTGCATATTTGGCTCCCTCAATCAAAAAAATGCAAATTGGACGGTCAAATGGAGATTTCACGGAACAGGATCCGGCCCAGGGGTTTGATGAATTCCTCATTCAGGAGCGCAGACAGCGAAGCCGCACAAGCAAAGCCATTTGACAGGTGGGAACACAAAAGATGAAGCTGCACGAAGCCTTGCATATTGATCTGAATGAAATTAACCGTGAAATTAAGAATTTGGTGACCCGCGATAAGGATGTACCCAAAAAGTCGCTGCTGGCGCAGAGTATTCTCGAACTGACCGGCTCCGGCGGCAAACGGCTACGCCCGCTGATGGTCATAGTCGGCAGCCGGTTCGGACGCACGCCGGCCGGACGCAGAACTCTGCAATTATCCGCAGCCGCTGAATTCATCCACGCCGCCTCATTGATTCATGATGATATTATTGACGACGCCGAACTGCGGCGGGGCGAGCCTGCGCTGCATACCAAGACCGGCATCTTATCGGCTGTGCATATCGGCAATTATATGTCCGCCCGCGTCATTGAGCTGCTAAGCAAGTATTCGGGTGATAAGAACAGTTACGTTCACGATCTGTCTTCTGTGGCCACTGCCCAGTTATGTCTGGGGGAATACCAGCAAATGGAGCATGCTTTTGATTACAATCTGACGCTGGAGCAATACCTGGAAAAGTCCCGTAACAAAACAGCGCTGCTGATGGCTACCTGCCTGCGGGTAGGTGCACTATCCACAGAAAGCACCGAAGAAGTCGCCGATCTTCTATACAATTTCGGCGAATCGCTCGGCATGTCATTCCAGATTCAGGATGATATCCTTGACTTCACGCAGTCGGCGGATGTGCTCGGCAAGCCCGCAGGCAGCGACCTACGCCATGGTCAAGTTACCTTACCAGTACTCTTCGCCCTGCAGGACCCTGAGCTTGCGCCTGTCATCCGCCGGATTGGCCCCTCTTCTTCTTCCGAAGAGGTTGCGCATGTCTTGGAGCTGGTTAAGAACAGCGACGCTCTGGCCCGCACAGAAGCTGTCAGCCAGGACTACCTGTCCAAGGCCGCAGCGATTGTGCAGCAGCTCTCCAGCTTCCCGGCGCATGCCGATCTGGAGATCCTGCTGCAATATTTCGCCGGACGGGACCGGTGAGCCGGAGCTGCTGTCCGTGCAGCCCGTTCACCTCTCACACCACATAAATTTCTATGTAAACGGGCCCTTGCGGCTCGTTTTTTTGCTTTATGCGAAACACCGCCTTTATCCCAGTGATTTTTTGAAAATCCTGCACAGAATACAACATTTCCCTCATAAACTCGCTCCTAAACCAAAATTGTTGTACAAAATGCAACATTTCTCCTCTTCAGAGCCGCTTAACGGAATAATTGTTGTATTTCATACAACAATCCGTCCGAACACCCTACTATTAATGAATCAGAGTTGTAATACGTACAACATTATGCCCGCACAGAGTTACTCAGGTACTTTTTATGGAGACCTAAACTATACAAGAACCTAATAGGTAGGATTCATTCGTGTTTGGATTCTACTGTACGGCGTGCAATAGAAATAGTTAGGCCGGACGTTAATTCTACCCGTTTGATGTTGCTAATCAAGCGAACGCAGCAACGCGAACGTGAGCGTGTTTAGCTTAGTGGTTTGCTTTTTAGGTTTGCTCTTGTGGGTTGTACCTTGGGGGTTATACTTGGGGATTTATCTTGGGGTTTATCCTTGTGGGTTGTCCTTTGGGGGTTGTCTCTTGCGGTTGTCTCTTGGGGTCGTCTCTTTTAGGTTGTCCCTTGGGGCTTGTCTCACGGAGGCAAAAAGAAAAGCGCGAAGCCTAAGCTTGTCGCGCTCTTTGCCGCCCGCCCCCGCTGGGTAGGCTTGTTGTCTTTTTGAAGTTAATCTTGCCTGGGGAGAGGTTAGGACGGAACGGAGAGGAATTTTGGAACTGGAGAAGCGTCAGCGTTCGCCTTTAACTTCGGATTCCTACCGCAAACAGCGGTTCAAACCAGGGAATCCGAAGTTAACAGCGATCGTAAGTCCAAATATTCCGCGCAGTGCAGCATCCCAACCTCACTCTCGCCAGCGCCTACCGCGCCTACCGCGCCCCCCGCAAACTAATTAACGTAAAAATAATCAATCAACGTACACAGCAATATCACCATACTGATCACCTGGTTCAAATTATAAGAAGCCACCTTCATCATTTTGCGGTTCGAAGGCTTGATGATCTTATGCTCTGTCATGAGCAGCAGTGTAGCAATCCCGATGCCGACCAGATACATCCAGCCGAGATCACGCCAGAGGTACAGGAACAGCAGCAGCATAATCATAATGAAATGCAGACCCTTGGAGATCCGCAGGGCGTTCTCCAGTCCGAAGAAGCTCGGAATGGACCATAAGCCATTTTTTCGGTCGAAATCGATGTCCTGGGTCCCGTAGATGATGTCAAAGCCGGCTATCCAGAGCATGACCACCGTTCCGATAACGAATGGAGTGAAGGCAATATTCCCAGTTACAGCAAACCAGGCACCGATCGGCGCCGAGGCAATCACGAAGCCCAGATACAGATGGCTCAGGAAGGTAAAACGCTTCGTGTACGAATAGCTCGAGATCAGCACGATGGCCACCGGAGACAGCAGCAGGCAGAGCAGATTCAGCATCCCGGATGCGACAATAAAAAGCGCATAGTTGATGATGATGAACAGGATGACTTCCTTCTCAGCGATCAGACGCTGCGGCAGATGCCGGTGTGCGGTACGCGGATTATTGCCGTCAAAGGTACGGTCCACCAGGCGGTTGAACGCATTGGCCCCGTTACGCGCGCCGATCAGAGCGATCAGCCCCCACAGCATCATATGGCCGGAAGGCCAGCCTCCCGCCGCCCATACCATCGAGATGATGGCAAAAGGCAGGGAGAAGAGCGTATGGGAGAACATAACCAGCTCGCTGAACATTTTCAATTTAAGTGCCGTATGCTTAAAAGCATTAATGATAACCATAATGTTGTGCCTCTTTCTTCAATGAATCGCTTGCTTGACCAGGGACAGCACTTCATCCAAGGCAGCAAGCATAGCATCAATATTCTCTGCGGTGACGACCAGCGGCGGCTGGAAGGCGAGAACATTGCGGCCTATGCCGTTTTTGCCGATCAGATAGCCGCGGTCCTTCATCTCTTCGAGGACATGGTCTGTCCGCTCAGCCGCCCCCTCAGCGTCGGAGCCGGCAAGCTCGGCCCCCAGCATGAATCCGGTCCCCCGCACATCGGTGATCAGCGCAGGATAACGCTCCTGAAGCCGGAGCAGGCCTTCCTTCAAACGTCCGCCCAGCTCAGCCGCACGTTCCGGCAGCCGTTCACTCTGGATATAATCCAGCACAGCCAACGCCGTAGCCGCGGATACAGGGTTGCCCCCGAACGTCGAGGCCGAAGGCTTGTTCAGGGATGCGGCAATCTCATCTGTAGTCGAAAATGCGGCGACAGGTACTCCGTTGCCCAGTGCCTTAGCCATGCTGATGATGTCCGGAACTACGCCGAAATGCTC
This sequence comes from Paenibacillus sp. IHB B 3415, assembly GCF_000802655.2. Classification (NCBI taxonomy): domain Bacteria; kingdom Bacillati; phylum Bacillota; class Bacilli; order Caryophanales; family Paenibacillaceae; genus Paenibacillus; species Paenibacillus sp. IHB B 3415. The sequence continues at coordinate 31,018 of NZ_JUEI01000122.1, forward strand.
CATGGCAAACATAGCTCCCGTACGGCCATAGCCGGTCTGAATCTCATCGTCGATCAGCAGGACGCCGTACTGCTCCAGCAGCGCCTTCACCTCACGGAAATAAGACAGGGCTGGCATAATCATGCCGCCGTTCCCCTGAATCGGTTCAACGATCATGGCGGCGATAGTATCCCCTTTCTCGGCGAGTACACGCTTCAGGCTCTGAATCGACCGCGCAGCAGCTTCTTCCAGCGTCATCTCCGGATGATACGGACGCTCAATGAACGTCACATCTTCATCCAGGTAAGCGTCTGTCCGCCACATTTGCAGGCCGGTCACGCTCATTGTAAGATTGGTCCGGCCATGCAGGCCGGCTTCCAGGGCAATGAAGCCTTTGCGGCCGGTATGCATCCGGGCCAGCAGGAGTGCCCCTTCATTCGCTTCCGAGCCGCTGTTAACGAAGAAGGTCCGGCGCAACGCGCCCGGCAGCAGGCCCTCCAGACGCTCGGCCAAATCTACATTCGGCTGAGTCAGATAGACGGTCGAGGTATGCTGCAGCTGCTGCAGCTGTGCTATCGTGCGGGAGGTAATCGCCGGATTGCAGTGGCCGCAGGCGACAACCGACACCCCGGCGAAGAAATCCGTATATTCTTTGCCGTTCTCATCGTACACGTACTGCATGCTTCCGCGTACCAGTTGCGGTGCATCCCGGTAAAAATGTGCGGTGCACGGGTAGAAATATTGCTTTCTTTTGGCGGCTACCGCATCTCTTCCAATGATGTTGCTCTGTTCCATGAAGGTTCCCTCGCTTTCAGCTGCTGATAATCCAAGATGATGTCCATGATGTGAATAAGAAGATATGATTCAGGCTTATTAGATTGTGAAAAAAATAACTTATAAATGCGCCGCTTACCGTTATTATACTCGCCCTAACGTTATTTTAAAATTGAATTATTATTAATTAAATTGCAGGGAGCCCAGTGTGTAGCCCGCGTATACCGGCTTAAGTCCGCCCAGCAGATCATCGCCCAGCTTCGGTCCGTTAAGCGCAGCCTGGTAAGCAGCAATAATCGTGCGCAGTTCATCTGTGCTGTAAGTAGCCCCTTCAATCCGGAAGCTCGCAATCCCAAGTCCGTTCATCTCATCCAGCATCGGCAGATAACACAGCTCTTTGGCGAACAGCAGGTGGCAGCGGCCATATTGGTCGCGGTAGACCGGATTCTCACCCTTGTCGGTTTTGAGCACCAGCACATCATTGCTGACAAACTGGTTGTCTTCCTCACCAATCGGCTCCATCACTTCCGTATTCTCGAACAGATCATGCTCCATATACATCAGCGCCGGCGTTCCGTGAACCACAACTTCCAGCGGCAAATCGCTGCGGGAGATAAAGGAGGCAAAATGCTCTAAAGTCATTTCGGGTGAAACTGTAAGCTTCGTAAGGCCGAGTCCGGTATACAGTCCTGCAGACAGGTGGTTGTAAACGTTCAGGTTGGCATCGCCAATCATCGGGTAGCCGGTCCCGCGGTAGCGGCGGATCGCTCCAAGGTTCGTAATCATCAAGCCGTCAATCGGCAGCTTCTCCCCGTTCAGCAAGTGGTCATATTGATCAAAATGCAGCTCCGTCATCATCCGAGGCATTCCGAGGTACAGCTTAGTCCGGCCTTTGATGGCTCCAAGCTCCTTAATATCCTGCTTCGTGAACGGACGGTCCGGCTCAAACACATCACCCGGAATATATAAGCTCTCTACACCCATCTCCAGCACGACGCGCGCCTGTTCCATATTGTTCACCCGCACAGCCAGCTCCGGCTTCGTCTGCTTACTGCGTTTGTCTTCGGCCATCCGTTCGCGCAGCTGCATTACCCGTGCTTCGGACAGCTCGCGCTCTGCAGTCGGTGTACTGAATACTTTGCCAGTGCTATAGAACTTGCCTGTACCTTCATAGCGGCGGTTGATATTCGTTAGTCCCGGTTTGCCAAAAGCGTACGCGGTGGAAAAATCACGTTTGCGGTTCTTGTACAGCTCTTTGGAATCTACCGTACGGTCAAAGCCCAGCGGATCATCGATATAACGGTCAATCGCATCGCCATAGCTGTTGGCCAGACTCACCATAAATTCCTGGTCGCGCATGCGTCCTTCAATTTTGAAGGAAGTAATGCCGGACTCAATCAGCTCCGGAAGATGCTCATACATGAACATATCCTTCACGGCCAGCGGGTATTCCGCAGGGAAGACATAGCCGTCACGTTTGATCCGGTAATCCCAGCGGCAAGGCTTCATGCATTTGCCCCGGTTGCTGCTCATCCCGAACACCTGGGAACTGAAATAGCAGTTCGCTCCGTGCACGGAACACATATCGCCATGGATGAAATATTCCAGTTCTACACCGCTTCTGCTTCCCAGCAGCTTCGCTGTCTGCAGATCCATCTCACGCGAGGTAACGACCCGGCTGACGCCAAGCTCCTTCAGTGCGTGAATCATCTCCAGATTATGCACATTCATCATGACCGAAGCGTGAACCGGAACGGTAAGCTCCATCTCACGGATCAGCTCCAGCACAGCCATATCCTGCACGATCAGCGCATCCGGACGGGCGCCGTCAAGAAACCGCAGGTACTCTCTGGCTTCTTCCACATCTTCTTCGCTAAACAGATTGTTTACAGTGACGTATACTTTTTTATCCAGCTTGTGGGCGATCGACACGGCTTCAATTATTTCCTCGTGACTTAAGTTATAGCCCTTGCGCATCATTCTCATATTCAGCACCGGGCCGCCGAAATACACGGCATCACACTTCGATTCAATCACAGCCTTGAAAATCTCGAACGTTCCGGCAGGTGCCAATAATTCAATCTCTTTACCATTAAAATAACGTGCCATTCTTGTTTCCTCCTAAACTTCCTACAATAATGCTACTGCAATTCCTAAGACAACGAACATAGCAACAAACAGCGTATCAGCAGTGCCCCACCTGAGGCGGTGATACCGGCTGCGCGGCGCATCCATGCGGAAGCCCCGGGCTTCCATGGAATACACCAGGTCCTGGGCACGCCGGAAGGCACTGGCGATGACCGGAACCAGCAGGGAGACGAGCATCCTCGCCTTCTCCTTCAAGGGCAGCTCCTTCAGATCGGCGCCGCGCGAGGCCTGCGCCTTCAGAATAATCTGCGCTTCATCCAGGATCGTCGGGATAAAGCGCAGCGCGATGCTGATCATCAGCGTAATCCGGTCCGGTGACAGGCCGAGCTTCTTAAACGGAGCAAGCACACCTTCAAGGCCCTGGTTCAGCTTGCCGGGCGTTGTCGTAAAGGTCAGCAGTGCCGTGAAGGTCAGCAGGAACAGCATGCGGATGACTGAGAACGCCCCCAGCCGCAGGCCTCCCTCATGCAGCGAGAAAGAGCCGAGTGACCACAGGACATCCCCTTCCTTCACGGACAGGGACTGCACAATGAAGATGAATAACATCAGATAACGCAAAGGCTTCGCAGCCTTAATGAAATATTTTAGCGGGATGCGGGTGGTTGCCATAACAATGATGGAGAACACGGCTATGAGCCCAATCGCCATCCACGAATTGGACAGCAAGATAATCACTACGTAGAGCAGCATGCCCGTAATTTTGGACCGGGCATCCAGCTTATGGACCCATGAGCCCGTATCAATGCTGCGTCCCAGCAGCAGGCGTTCATTCATGGTCATTCCCCATTTCTTCTGTCCCGGCGGCGTTCTTGCGCTCTTCGAGCAGGGCGGCAATCCGTTCCGCGAGGGCCTCTGCCGTAAGGAGCGGCTTCTCACCGGCCAGGCCGAAGCGTTCGGCGACGGCCTGCCAGTACCCCCCCCCCCCCCCCCCCCCCCCCCCCCCCCCCCCCCCCCCCCCCCCCCCCCTGCCAGTACCGGAGCGACTGCGGAACCGTCAGTCCGCAGCGCTCCAGAATCGCCGGATCAGCGGCCAGCTCCTGGCCGCTGCCCTGGAAGGCGAGCCCGCCGTCCTTAAGCAGGGCCCAGCTGTCGGCATACGGCAGCAGCTCATCCATCCGGTGCGTCACGATGATGATCGTCCGGCCCTGCTCGCGGCACAGCCGCTCCAGCAGCGCGATCAGCTCAGCGCGGCTTACCGGGTCCAGCGTCGCTGTCGGCTCATCCAGCACGACAATGTCCGGGTCCATCGCCAGCACCGAAGCGATGGCGGCTTTGCGCATTTGTCCGCCGCTCAGGCGGAACGGATTGCGCTCCAGCAGGGCAAGGTCCAGGCCCATGTCCGTCATCGCTTTGCGTGCCCGCTCCTTGGCTTCCTCCAGACTCACGCCGAAGTTAAGCGGCCCGAAGCAGAGGTCCTTCTCCACCGTATCTTCGAACATCTGCTGCTCCGGGAATTGAAAGACCAGTCCGACCCGCCGGCGCAGCGGAAGCAGCTTCGGCGACTTCTCTCCTGCAGTGATGGTTATATCAAACACCTGCACCGTACCTTCCGTCGGTTTCAGAATCCCGTTGAACAGCTGGAGCAGCGTGGACTTACCGGAGCCCGTTGCCCCGGCAATCCCGGTCAGCGACCCCTGGGCAATATTCAGATTAATCCCATGCAGCGCCGTCTGCTTCCACATACTGCGGTCAGCATACGTATAGCTTACTTGCTGAAGTTGTATGGCCATAGTGTGTCTATAAGCTCCTTTTCGCTGGCGGGTACATCCACCGTAATCCCCCGGCTCTGCAGTTCACGGGCAAGACGCCAAGGGTAGGGTTCCCGCAAATGGCATTTCTCCAGCAGCTCTTCATTACGGAACAGCTCCGCAGGCAGCACATCCGCCGCTATGCTTCCGCCATGCAGTGCAAGCACACGGTCCGAAGCCAGGATTTCATCCGGATCATGTGTAATCAGCAGTATCGTGTACGCCCCTTCTGCCTGCATGTCCCGCAGAATGCCCATAAGCTCATCACGGCTGCCTTCGTCCAACATAGAAGAGGCCTCGTCGAGGATGACGATGCCTGGCTTCATGGCGAGAATCGAAGCAAGCGCGACACGCTGCTTCTGTCCGCCCGACAGCTCTCCGGGATGCTTGGACAGCAGATGATCAATGCCCAGCTTCACGGTATAGAGATCAAGCCGCTGCTTCATCTCTTCGTAGGGCAGACACAGGCCTTCCAGGCCGAAGAGGATATCTTCCTCTACCGTCTGTCCGATGAACTGGTTATCCGGATTCTGGAACACCATCCCGATGCATTGCCGGATGTCTCCAATTGTCTCTTCCTGCAGCGTATGTCCGCAGACAGTAATCTCCCCGGCACTCTTGGGCAGCAGTGCATTCAGAAGCTTGACGAGCGTAGATTTCCCGCAGCCGTTGGGTCCTACAATGCTTACCCATTGGCCCTGCGGGATAGACACGTTTATGTCATGGAGAATCGGATGCTCCGGATCATATCCGAACGAGACTCCCGCAAGCGTAATAACGGCCGGTTCCTCACCGGCCTCTGTATCTTTGTACGATTGATTCATGTTAGTCATCCTTCCGCAGCTAGTGGCCCGGTCCGTTCAGGAACTCTTCAAACAAGGATATTTTGGATAGCGAGTCTACGACATACCGCACGGCGAAGCCGACAGCAATCCCCGTCACAATCCCGGTAATCAGCAGAATCGGCAAGTAGTAGAAAATACTCGTTGAATTGAATACAAACGAGGCCGCAAGTAACTGGCCGGTATTATGAGCCAGGCCCCCTGCAATACTGATTCCGATGACACTGAACCTCTTGCCGCCGAGCTTCACCAGTGCGAACATGACCACAAAGCTGAACAGCGAGCCGAACAGGCTGAAGAGCAGACTGGACAGTGTGCCGAGCAGAAACGCGGTCAGCAGCGTCTTCAGAATGACCAGCACGAATACATCTCGTCCGCGCAAAAAGTAAATACAGGTCAAAATCATAATATTGGCGAACCCCAGCTTGGCTCCGGGCATCAGCCCCATTCCCGCAAGCGGAATCTGAGCCTCGACAATACTCAGCACTACGGCAACGGCCGCGAAAATCGCAATAATGACCGTCCGCTTCAGCGCTGTAGCCGATTCACTACTGGACATAGGCATCTACTTCATCCTCCCCCGAACCACTTGCAATTTCAACTAATACCCGGTGCGGAAGGCATACTATGGTCTGCTTGGGCAGCGTGATAAATCCAAAGCCGAGACATACCTGATCGGGACAATCCGCATCGTACATCTCAATCCCGTAATCATGCACCTTCAAAATGTTATAGCCCCGATCTGTACGGATATCAATGGTTTGCTCTTCTTTGGTAAGCGTTACTGTTTTGAACAGCTTGCCGTCTACCGTTATATTGGCCGTAAGTTCCTTGCCCGGCCCACCTTTATCAGCATCATTTGACAGCCATCTCGGCACGAGGAAAGCGAGCGCAGCAATCAAAACGATAGAAATCAGCAGCACATCTGCGCGTTTCATAGAAATCTCCCTTATTTTTTAATTAAAATCCAGACTTAATAATTATAACGGTCCGCCCGCAATCCTTCAATGAATGTAGTCGTTAATTGTCGCATTTCAATGGCAGTTCACAAAATAGGCACGCAAAGCAGAAGCGGAACCCTCCATAAACTGGATGGCATCCGCTTCTGCAAGAAATATAAGGATAACCGGAAGAACGCGCATCCTTATCCTGTTTTGACGGGATAGCCTGTTTGAATAGGTTCCGGCTTCCGTTCAAAGTAAGACAGAAACAAGCCGGCGAATTCCGGGTCCCATTGAGTGCCCCTTCCCTGCTCCAGAATATCCAGCGCCCGGTCGTGGTCCATCCCTTTGCGGTAAGGGCGGTTAGAGGTCATAGCATCATAGGCATCCGCCACAGCGATAATCCGGCCATGTAAAGGAATATTCGTACCGGCAAGGCCATCCGGATATCCTTTACCGTCATAACGTTCATGATGGGAACGGACGCCGCCCAGATAGGGTGCCATCTTTTCTACCGGTTCAATCTGCCGCAGAATATTCTCTCCAAGCACCGAATGGCTCTTGATCTGGTCAAACTCCTCATCGGTCAGGGCTTCTTCCTTGAACAGGATGCTGTCCCTCACCCCAATCTTGCCAATATCATGCAGCAGGGCCGTCTTGCGCAGATCGTCCAGCTGCTGCCCGGTGAGTCCGGCCAGCTGGCCGATAATGACAGAGTATTCCGCGACACGCAGGGAATGCCCTGCCGTGTAAGGATCACGGGCATCCAGCGCCACAGCCAGTGTAGTGAAGTAGCTGTCGAGCAGCTGCCGGCTCTGTTGCTCCCGGGCCTGCAGCCCCCGGACCATCATATTAAACCCCGCTACAAGCTTAGAGAATTCATCGGAGTATTCATCCTGAACCTGAATCATATTGCCGTCTTTCACATGATTCATTGCCTGATACAGCTCATTAATAGGGTGCTGCACACTGTTGGTCAGCAGCCATGCCGCAATAGAGGAGAAGAGCGTGCCGATCAACAGCACCATACTCGCCCAGGCCCAGTAACTTTGAAGCCCCACCACAACTACAGGACCCTCATGACCATTCAGGCGAATATGGGTAGCCATGATAAACAGGAACAGCGGAAAGGTGCCGATCAACATACAGCTCACCAGAAATTTGGGACGGATAGGTACAAATACATGACCTTCCAGAGAAAAGTCGACACCGTACTGCTCCAGCGCCCGGTTCCTGAATTCTTTGATCAGCGGAATAATGGCCGTACAGGTCAGAAAAAATTCAATCAGCGCATGCATACACGCCACAAGAACAGCGCCGCACATAGCCAGAATCAGATAAAAATACGGGATAGTGATCCAGCCGTTGTAGATCATCCAGAATGTCATCAGGACAGCCGGGAGGGACAAGCCCAGAAGGTGAGGCCCCATAATCCGCTGAACCGCGCGCTTCGGCAATTGATGTGTATGCAGATACGCCTCTTCCAGCATAGACAAAGTAAGGTTCTCTTCATACAGCGCAGTGCGTATCGGTCTGATCTGATTGATAAAAACACCGATCTCCATGACCGCCATAATCACGAATGACAGGACGAGCACAAGCAAGAGCCTGAAGTATTCAATGCTGCTAATCTCCAGAGAGGAGAGCAGAATCAAACTTCCTACTGCCAGCACCGCTACAGCTGAGCCGAACATATAATTCCGGATCTGATTTTTCAAAAATCTTCTGTATAATCTCATCTGTCCCATCATCCGTCCCGGCCTCAGCCCAATATCGGCTTGCTTTTCTATACATCACATGTTATAATAGTATAATATTTGTTTTCGTGTATGATTATCCCCATCAAGAAGATGTCAGGCCGGTGAATTACTTGTCTTTATTATCGGCAGTTTGGACACAAAATCTTACGTTTTCTTGCAGTACTTTTCCTTTTTATGAGATTAAATTCGAACATAGCATTCCGATTCGCACTGGCGCGGCCACGGAGCCGCAAGGACAAAAGAGAGGTAGGGCTTTTGTCGTATTGGAAGGATTTCTCTCGCCACACGGCTGCTGGAAATAACAAGGAACAACGACACCCGTTTCGCTCACAAACGGCGGGGGATTCATATACCGATAAGACATGGCTGTGCTGCTTCCCTGACGCAGGGAAAGGCCCCATGTGTGGAACATAATAAGCGCCCGATACCCGCTGTTTGCGGATATCGGCGATACCCGCTGTTTGCGGATATCGGGCGCGTCTACGTTCCGGGGACTTTTTTTAGACCCAATCAGCCGCTGCCGGGCTGTGTATATAACGTTCCACGAAATCGCCTACTGTGCGGATATACTCCCTTTTATCCGTATCATAGGCAAGACCATGCCCCGCTCCATGCACCACCAGCTTCTCCTTCGGACTCTTGCAGGCACCATACAGCTCATCCATCATCGCAAAAGGCACAAACTTATCCGCATCTCCATGGATAAACAGAATCGGCACCCGGGCTTTACGCACCTGATTCAGCGCTGACGCTTCACCGAAATAATAGCCGGCCTTCATCCGCGTTACCAGGCTGGCAATCTGCACAAAGGGAAAGCCCGGCAGATGATACATCCGCCACAGCTGGTAAGTCAGCTGCGCTTTGACTGAGGTGTAGCCGCAATCGGCGACAATGGCTTTGACCTGCGGAGGAAGCTGTTCACCGGCGGTCATTAGCACTGTCGATCCGCCCATAGATACGCCATGCAGCACAATTTGCGCCTCCGGCCCGGTCTCCTGCAGAATAAATCCGATCCACTGCAGATAATCACGGCGCTCCGGCCAACCGAAGCCAATGTAGTCCCCTTCGCTCTTCCCGTGACCTCTGGCGTCAGGCAGCAGTACATTATATCCCAGGTTGTCATAATAGTTTTTGGCGGTTGCCCCCATATCCTTAGCCTTGCCGGAATATCCGTGGGCAATAATTACGGTACGGCCCGCAGCACGTTCCGAAGCCAGATAATAGCCTCGCAGCTTCAGTCCATCTTCCGAGACCAGCTCCACTTCCCGGAAGTTCTGCCGTGCTACCCATTCCGCCCCTTCCCCCCACGAAGCCCCGGCTACCGGCGGGTCCACCTTCAGATCCGGCGTCTTGCCCAGGAATTCCTTGGGTGCCCGCTTAATAGCCACTCCATAAAAGTAAAATCCGGCATAAGCCAAACTCCCCGCGACAACAACCATCACCACTAGCAGGTATATACTCCACATAACGTTCACCCTTTCAGTAAGTAACCATCCCTTTGAGGAAATGTGTATTCTTGCTTATGAATAATTTGAGCCTAGTATAGCATGGTATCCATTCAACTAAAAACACTGCCGTCAGTCCGGCGCTGCCTGCTTCAACCAAGTGTAAGCTGCGAATAGAATGCGCCCCCGTATACAAAAAGGCTGCTTCCCGGAGAATCTCTCTCCGGCAGCAGCCCTCATCCAAACACAGCGGCATAATAATAATTATTTGCGCTTGTTCGCTCTGGCGGTTCTTCTAAGAAGCAGGCCCAGACCGGCAAGAGCAACACCCGTAATATAGTACGGTGCAGGACTTGATTCACCCGTCTGCGGCAGGGTTTGCTCTGCAGTCACACTGCCCAGAGGAATCTCGTCATCGATAATGATTTCTTCAGGTGCCGGTCCTGCTACAGGTGATGGTGCAGGTGCAGGAACCTCCACAACTGGCTGTGGCGCTGTTGTCAACAACGTCACAACCGGTGATGCTGCCGGCCCGAGAGGAACCGGGTCATCATTAATAGTAGTGTCGGTATCAGTCACAATAGTCCCAATCACTGTCGGAGCCGTTGATGTCGGAAATACGAAGCTTGGGACAAAGACGCTCGTGCTGGTTGCTGTTGGTGCCGCTGTAGGCGCTGTTGTCGGTGCCGCGGTCGGCACTGTTGTTGGCGTCGCTGTCGGTGTAGCCGTAGGCGCTGTTGTTGGCGTCACTGCCGGTGTCGCAGTTGGCGCTGTTGTCGGCGTCGCCGTTGGTGCCGCTGTTGGCGCTGTTGTTGGCGTCGCTGTCGGCGTTACTGTCGGTGTTGTTGTTGGCGTTTCCGTTGGTGCCGCTGTCGGTGTTGCCGTTGGCGTCGCTGTTGGCGTCGGCGTTGCCGTTGGTGCCGCTGTTGGCGTCGGCGTCACTGTCGGTGTCGCTGTTGGCGTCGGCGTTGCCGTTGGCGCTGTTGTCGGCGTTGCCGTTGTTGGCGTTGGCGCTGTTGTTGGTGTTGCCGTAGGCGCTGTTGTCGGCGTCGCCGTTGGTGCCGCTGTTGGCGTTGTTGTTGGCGTTGCCGTTGGCGTCGCTGCTGGTGTCGCTGTCGGTGTTGCCGTTGGTGTTGGCGTTGGCGTCGCTACTGGTGTCGCCGTTGGTGTCGGCGTCACTGCTGGTGTCGCCGTTGGCGTCGGCGTCGCTGCCGGTGTTGCCGTTGGCATTGGCGTCACTGCCGGTGTCGCTGTTGGCGTCGGCGGATCTTGCCCCTTATAAGGAATATGGTGGGATTCCCCCGATCCTGAGAGCGAAGCTCCGATCAGATTCCCGTTGATTTGACCATTATTAAATTGAATAGAGGCATATGGAGCCAGCACAGATCCCAAAACTCCGATACCTTCGATATGAAGACTGGTCGCTTGACTGAAGTTATATAACACTTTACCGTTCATAGCGTTATCCTTATTTCCGTTACCATTAATTCCAGTCCCCATATTCTTCATAGTTATTGAAGTACCGGAGATATTAACTATAGCTGTTGAGCCATCAGGAATCTTAATTCTCAACTCATTTGCACTAGACAGCTTACTCCCGTCCACAGTAAATATGTTAACACCCGAATTTGTACCTTCCAAAAAGAAATTACCGGAATTGGCAGTGGTAACCCCGTTAACAGGCTGAGAAGCAAGCTGCTGAGATTTCTCACGGAGCACACTAAACTCGGCTGAAAAGTCCACAACATTTATTTTTTGTTGTAAGCTTCCTGTCCCCCCGCGCGGGCCTCCGCTGCCGCTATAACTCCCCCCATAGACTACATCACCCACGGTTTCTCCCTGTGAATAATACAGATTACCACCGGCGATGAGAGAGTAGGCTTCCTTCGTTTCCTCACTAGTAAGACTATGTCCCACAGAGTAATTAACATTTAAATTCACGTTTCCGCCGGCAGCTAATCGGCCTTCAATATCACTATGCTTAACATCAACATCTCCCAATATGAACACATTATACTTGGATGCATTGCCCGGCAAAGAGTTGCCCTCGGCTTTAACTGAGATGCTCCCCAGTGAAATAATTCCGCCGCTTCCCACAATCAGAACTGCTATAAGTCCGAACACCGTAAGACGTTTGAATTTTTTTAATTGGAACATACAGGCTCACCTCACAGTTAATATAGATATAGGCCACATTTATATAACAAAAAAAGACCGCCGGAAAGAGGATTGCTCTCTTTACGGCAGTCGGACGATCGTTGCGCTCCATCGCGCTTTAGACTCCTGGACTTTGCGTCCCGTCCTTTCGAACGGTTTGCGTTTATACGTCAGTGAAAGATTAGGTTGTGAAATTATGTACTAAATCAAACTTTTATACTAATGTCTATGACATTCGTTACTTTGGAACTATTTTTAGTTTATCCGCTATCAAGGCTGATTGTCAATGAAATCCTTTGAAACATCTGGTAATAGATTATATCTGCTGATTCATTCCAAAGCACTGTTATAAAAGGGTTTTTTAAAGAAACTTTTGCTTTTCCACCTAAATCCTGATCCTCTCATCGCTCTCGATGGCACCTATAAGGATATTTTGAAACCATGTATAAAGAACTAATTTTAATATCGCAAATTTTAATATAAACACGAGGCCCAATGATCGTAAAGACGCACCTCTTTCTCCTTAGCACATTTTCTTTTACAAGGAAATATAACAACAAATGTATATCCCATATAAAAAAGGCTGCTTTCAGGAGAACGTCTTCTCCCAAAGCAGCCTTTTCGCAATTTAGCGGTGATATCGCCAGCCTTTCGGAAAGGCTCTTACGGATTGCATTTATTTACGTTTATCTGTTCTGGATCTTCTGCCGAGGAATATTCCCAGTCCTGCAAGAGCTAAACCGACTAAGTAATAAGGAGCCGGACTGGATTCACCAGTCTTCGGGAGCGCGGCATCTGCAGGTACATTACCTAACGGAATCTCTTCATCAATGATTGTCACAATCGGCGTTGGACTCGGTGTTGCGCTTGGGCTTGGTGTTGGCGTTAGGGTTGGACTTGGTGTTACTACTAACGGCTGAGGTGTTGCTGTTGCCACAGGGCCCAAAGGCAGCGGATCATCAATAATTATGGTATCTGGATTTACAATATAGCCGATTATTGGAGTCGGCGTTGGCACTACATTAATAAAGACGGGCGGTGCAGACGATGGCACTGGTGCCGGTGGTAATGTCGGTGCTGGTGTTGCCGTTGGTGTTGGTGTTGGTGTTGGTGTTGATGTTGGTGTTGGTGTTGGTGTTGGCGTTGGTGTTGGTGTTGGTGTTGGTGTTGGTGTTGGTGTTGGTGTTGGTGTTGGTGTTGGTGTTGGTGTTGGTGTTGGTGTTGGTGTTGGTGTTGGTGTTGCTGTTGGCGTTGGTGTTGGTGTTGCTGTTGGTGTTGGTGCTGCTGTTGGTGTCGGTGCAGCCGTTGGCGTTGGTGTTGGTGCAGTTGTTGGCGTTGGTGTCGGTGCTGCCGTTGGCGTTGGCGTTGGTGCAGCCGTTGGCGTTGGTGTCGGTGCCGCTGTTGGCGTTGGTGTAGGCTCTGTTGTTGGTGTTGGTGTTGGTTCTGCTGTTGGCGTTGGTGTTGGCGCTGCCGTTGGTGTCGGTGTTGGATCTGCCGTTGGCGTTGGTGTCGGTTCTGCCGTTGGTGTTGGTGTTGGCTCTGCGGTTGGCGTTGGCGTCGGTGCTGCTGTTGGCGTTGGCGTTGGTTCTACTGTTGGTGTTGGTGCTGGTGTCGGTTCTGTCGTTGGCGTTGGCGCTGCCGTTGGTGTCGGTGTTGGCTCTGCCGTTGGCGTTGCTGTCGGTTCTGCTGTAGGTGTTGGTGTTGGCGTTGGTGCTGCTGTTGGTATTGGTGTTGGTGTTGGTGCTGCTGTTGGCGTTGGTGTTGGTGCTGCTGTTGGTGTCGGTGCAGCCGTTGGCGTTGGTGTTGGATCTGCCGTTGGCGTTGGTGTCGGTTCTGCCGTTGGTGTTGG